>CANRHJ010000042.1 GCA_947630355.1 Candidatus Gastranaerophilales bacterium
CAATAAAATACTACCAGATGTTCTTAAATTACTATCCCGATGCGCTGGATGCGAGGGAAAATATGGCATCAATATATTTAAGAATGAATAAACCGGAAGATGCAGCAAAGATATATAAGGATATATATGTAAAAGACCCTGAAAATTTTGATGATTATTCAAACTACGGATTGGCATTATATCGGACATCGGATTATATAACAGCCGAGAAAGTGTTAAGCCGTGCATTGGAGAAGGATAAGAATGATTACGTGGCAAGAGCTAATTTGGCTTATGTTTATTTGGCTCAGGGTAAATATTCAAAATCGGAAGAAGAGTTTAATAAAGTACTCGAAACAAATCCTGATATGAATACAATCAGATTTGACTATGCAAATTTATTGGCAGACAAAGGAAAATATGATGAAGCACTGCTGCAATACAATGAATATATAAAAGAAGTAAAGGATAATGATATTGCTTATTTGAATGCCGGAATATTGTATTCCAAAAAAGGTGATTATGAAAATGCAATAAATATGCTGAAGGAAGGAAGCAATATATCGCCGAAGAACACGGATATTCAAAAAGAACTTGCAAAGGCATACCATTTGGACAAAAGATATGAAGATGCAATAAGCGTATATAATATATTAATAGCAAAAGAACCTGAAAATAAGGAATATATATTAAATAAAGCAATAGCACTCCATGCTGAAAAAAGATATGAAGAGGCGATAGCAATATATAAAGACATACTTACAAAAGAACCCGATAATAAAACTGCTAAGGACTATTTGACAAAAGCATATATTTCGCAAGCGGAAAATTTTGTAAGTACAAAGAATTATCGTAAAGCAATAAACAGTTATGAACAGGCGTTAGATACAGACAAGGAAAATCCGTTAATATACATAGCGATGGCGGATACCTACGAGAAGTGGGGAGTAAAAAGTAAATCAATCGAATATTATGAAAGAGCTATGGCAATAGCTCCCGATAACCCGCAAGTGTTAACCTCATATGCAAAAACGCTAGGTAATTATAATAAAACCGACGAGGCCAAAATAGTATATGATAAAGCTATAAATTCGGAAAAAACCGACAGTGCGGAAAAATACAATTATAAAGTCAGTATGGGAGACACATATTATAAGAATAAGGAATATGATTCAGCGTTAAAAGAATACCAAGCCGCATTGGAATACGGGGCACAAGACGAGTTAATATATATAAAAGAAGGGAACACATATAAAGCATTAAATCAGCTGGAACAGGCAATAAATCTATATGATGAAGCAATTAAGAAAAATCCTGATAATCCCGATTCATATTTCAATAAGGGCCTGTGTCAGGCGGAATTGAATGATTTAATATCAGCTAAGAAGAGCTTTGAAGAAGTTATAGCCAGAAAACAAGATTATGCTTATGCTTATTATGCTTTAGGTCTTGCCTATGAAAAAGAAGAAAATATAACAGATGCAATAAAAAACTATGAAAAGTTTGTTTATTATACACAGGATAAAAATTTAAAGAGTAATATACAGAATAAAATAAATAATTTAAAGAAGAAATTACCCCAAGAAGAAGTAAAAGAATGAGAGAAAAGCTTTCAGCCGGGATATTATTAATTGCGGCAATAATAATATTTTGCGGATTTAAAAGAGCCGAAAAACCGTTTATAATATTATCATCGGGAGATATTGACCCAAATAACACAACAAGAATAGAACGAATATTTACAAGCAAAGGAAGAATAAATTATGCGCTTGTATGTCCCGACGGCCTAAAATACG
Organism: Candidatus Gastranaerophilales bacterium; assembly: GCA_947630355.1. Classification (GTDB taxonomy): domain Bacteria; phylum Cyanobacteriota; class Vampirovibrionia; order Gastranaerophilales; family Gastranaerophilaceae; genus Avigastranaerophilus. Next base: position 1,776 of record CANRHJ010000042.1, read on the forward strand.
CAGGAGTAAGGCTTCAAATAGCAAGCAGAAATGAAAAAACTTCAAACTGGGGATTTAGTATCATCAAAACAAGAGATATGTATCTTGATATATCAAGAAAATACCATAAAGATTACGTATACATAGAAAAACCGGGAAACTATTTTATACAATTTTTTTATTTAAACAAAAAGAATTATCCGTTTGCGCATAAGGAATTTATAGTTAAATGATAAAAGAGTATATAAAATTTTATATAAATAAGGTGTTATCGGCAAAGTATGTAAGAAAGGGCAAATGCTTAAAATGCGGGAACTGCTGCAGGAATATATTATTATATGCTGATGAAGAACCTATAAAAACAAACGAGCAGTTTGAACGGGTGAAAGAATGGGAAAAGCACTACAATAATTTTTATATATCAGGCAAAAGCGAGACGGGTGCATTATTATTCACCTGCAGAGAAATAAGTGAAGATAATAAGTGCCGTGTATACTTTTTCAGAGGATTAGGCTGCCGTCAATATCCTGCAGTTAAAAGTAAATTTATTATTAACGGTGGCAAACCGCTTGACGGATGCGGATATTACTTTGAAAGTAACAAAAAATTCAAATCATATTTAGATAAGAACGAAGTGCATTTATAGCTCTTTCCGACAATAATTGATTTTTCAGTTTTTTATTTTTTTTCATTTTTTTATCAACATCAAGCTCTGAAACTATACCCCAATTTGAATTAACAGGTTGAAAATTTGAATGGTCCGGAAAAGAAATATAAGAAGTTAAAGCGCCGAGCATAGTTTCTTGGGGTAGTTCAAGAAGCTTTTCATTATTAATATATCTTGCCATATTTATTCCTGCAAGCAGTCCCGATGCAACAGATTCGGTATATCCTTCGGTACCGGTAATTTGTCCCGCAAAGAATATATTGGGAGATATACGGGATTGAAGAGTATTTGCCAATACTTTCGGGCTGTTAATGAAAGTATTTCTATGCATAACACCGTATCTGACAATATTTGCATTTTCAAGACCCGGTACAGAGTGTATAAGTTCTTTTTGTGAATCCCACTTAAGGTTAGTTTGAAATCCGACTAAATTATACAAATCAGCCTTTTTATCGTCCTGTCGTAACTGCACAACCGCGTAGTTATTAATATTAGTTCTCGGATCAACAAGACCTATCGGTTTTAAAGGCCCGAACCTTAGGGTATCTTCTCCTCTTGATGCAATAATTTCAATGGGAAGGCAAGATTCAAAGAACTTTGCATTTTTCTCAAAAGATTTAAGCTCAATTCTGGGAGCATTAATTAAAATATTATAGAAATTAAGATACTCCTCTTTATTCATCGGACAGTTAATATAATCAGCCAGTCCCTTATTATATCTGTTAAGATAAAAAGCCTTGTCAAAATTAACGGACTCTTTTTCAATAATCGGAGCAACAGCATCAAAGAAAAATAAATAATTTTGCCCTAAGAATTTTTTAACAGACTCGGCAAGTTTGTCAGATGTTAAAGGTCCGCTTGCAATAATGGTGGGAACAGAGGTATCCAGTGTCGTAATTTCTTGCCTGATTAGATTAATATACGGGTTAGAGGTAATTTTTTCCGTGACCGTTTGTGAAAAAATATTTCTGTCTATGGCAAGAGCCCCGCCCGCGGGAACTTTGGATTGAAATATAACAGGCATGAGCTCGGAACCCAGTGCTTCCATTTCATGCTTAAGCATTCCTGATGCATTGGTAATATCATAAGAACCTAAACTGTTTGAACAGACAAATTCTGCCAATTTATCCGTTGTATGAGCACCTGTTGTAGTGCTCGGTCTCATTTCATATAAATCCGTATATATATTCCTTTTAGCCAATTGCAGTGCCGCTTCACAGCCTGCCAGTCCGCCCCCTATTATTCTGACTCTCATTAATTTACCTCAAAATAAATTATACATAAAAAGTTATACTATATTAATTTTATATAGTAAAATATAATTATGGAAGAAAAAATAGAAATATTACTTTTTGATGAAGAAAAACTTTCTCAAACACTTTTAGAAAGCTATATATCAGATTTAACATTTCCCTGCAATATAAGGAAATATCAGGAATTTAACGGGGATGTTATACCTGAGGATGACAAGCTGAAAATAATAATAATAAATATTAATAAGACAAATGAAATTATCCTTGAAAAAGCGAAAGAAATAAGTCATAATAAGAGTAATATAATAATATTTATATCCTATGATAAAACAGCGGATATACAAGTAAGAGCACTTCGTGCGGGAGCAAGAGATTTTCTTCTGAAACCTGTAATAAAATCAGATTTTATAAATACACTACAAAGAATTTACCAAAAAGAATACTTAGCAAAGGAAAAAACAATGAACTCAAAAGTTTATTCAACTATATCTGTAGAAAACGGTGTAGGTAAAACATTTTTTGCACTGAATTTATCAAAGAAACTGGCTGATATTACAAAAGAAAACGTAATATTAATTGATTTCAATAATAAATTAACCGATTTGTTTCAGATATTAAATATACATACAAAACACAGCACTTATAATTATATAAATACTATTACGGAATATAATGCAAAAGAATTATTTTCCAATTTAATAAAATTTGAAGTGCCTAATCTTCATCTGCTCGGCAACGGTATATTTGCAAATTACGGCATAGCTGTCGATATAACAAAAATTGATTTGTTTTTTAAAATATTAAAACAACATTACAAATACATAATAATAGATAATGATTTATCTGAAAAAGATATAAACAGTAAATTAATATTAAATTCCGACTATATTTATTTAATAACGGATTCAAATTTATCCTCAGCAGAAAAAATAAAACACAATAAATCATTATTTAACGCGGAAGACAGAAGAACAAGAGTCATATTAAATAAATACAACAAAAACAAAGATGAGGCGGTCATAAATGAAATAGAGCAAGTAATAGGTAAGAAAATTTTCTCTAAAATACCGAAGAATTTTCTTGCCGCCAGTTCAGCCGTTGATAAATCAGTAACAATAGATAAAGTTGCTCCGAAACTTGATATAGTTAAAGAGTATGAAAAAATAGCAAAGTATATGGTTGAAAAAGATTAATTATGAAATTAAAAGAGAGAATAGATTTAATAAACAAACCGGAAAATAATCCGCAAACGTTTAGTGAAGAAGAAAAAGCGGATAAATTAGATCAAAATACAAAAAATCTTATCAAATCAGTTATAGAAGAGAATAAGAATATAATTTTGATTTGTCCCGATTCAAGCTGTAGAGAAGATGTAATAAATTATATAGGCAATGAAATTATTTGTAGTCGGACTGAACGAATAAACAGAATTGAAAAAATAAAAGAAGAAAAAGAGAATATAATATTAGTAAATAAAGTATCAAATACCGAACTGATACAGATATTAGAGCTTATAATAAGCAGTAATAAGCAGATAATAATGCCGTTTGATTTTAAATCGGTTGAAGAAATAACAGGCAGTTTAAAATTAATAGTAATGCTGAATAAACAGAATATATCAGAAAAACAGTGCGAGTATTTAATCGGTTTGGCACAGATTAGTGCAATGGTTTTTGATAAAGAGAGAAAGATAAGTACAATAATTGATATCTGTTATGAAGAAGGGAATTTAACTGCAGCAAAGAGAGAGTATACAATACCTCCAATAGAGGACAAAACAGAGCCTAAAGCCGTTAGCGAAGAAGATAAACCGCAAACTCAGCCTTTAAATAAACTTGCTAAAATAAAATTAAACAGAAAATTATTAAAAGAGCAGGAACAGAAATAAAATTTCCTGCATCAAAAATAAATATATACATACATTAAATAGATCCAAAGGTTAATTTAAACATTAATCTTTGGATATTTATTAATAAACCCAAATATGGATGATAGAGTAAAATCGGGCATGTAATATATAAATATAAGGAAATATTACAGGGGAGCAAGAGTGTGTATATGAGAGCAGCGGAATTTAACAAAAAAGTCAAATTGATATTGGTAGATGACAATTATGAACATCTTATGGGGATACGTGAATTAATAAACCTTGAAACAAATTTTGAGGTAATAGCAACGGCAACAAATGTAAATCTTGCAATTAATCTGGTGAAGAAATATCAGCCCGATATAATATTAATGGATATAAGTATGCCGGAAAAAGACGGTTTAACGGCAATAAGCGAAATTGAAAGATTAGAAACGGGAAGTAAAATAATAGCATTGACAGGATATGATGATCCCGATTTAATATTCCGCGCGATGAAACTCGGAGCAAAAGGTTATATATTAAAAACGATGGCATCCGCACAATTAATGTACGCAATAGAAGAAGTAATGCAAGGTAAAGTATATTTACCGGCAGGTTTATCATCAAGATTTTTTGATTATTTCCAAAAAACCTACAAAGAAGAAAATAAAAACAACGGTAATGATGAAACATTACTTCAATATTTAACTCAAAGGGAAGAGGAAGTACTGGAATTATTAACAGAAGGATATAATTATAAAGAGGTGGCTCAAACATTATTTATAAGTGATACAACCGTAAAAACCCACGTTAATAATATTTTTCAAAAATTGCAGGTAAGTGACAGAACACAGGCTGTATTATATGCTTTAAATAACGGATTTAAGAATAGAAAAAAATTAAAGATTGCTATATAATCTATGAGAAAAAATTATAACACACTTCACAAATACATATATGATAATTCAACAAAAGAATATAACGAAAAGACCGTAACAGGTCTTTTTCGTGCGATAACGGAACCCGTAATAAATAACCAGCAAAATGAAGCTTTGATACTGGTTAGAATACTGAAAGAGGAAGTATGTAAAACAGCAATAAAACGATTGAGGTTTTCAGCATGCAAGATAATTAGTTATTCGGATGATTTAGCCGGATATGAAAATAACACTGCTGATGATATATGGGAAAGCACGGAATTTCTTGTATTATTAACCTCAAGGTATTCGGCAGCTTTAATATGGGATTATTCAACGGGTAATAGTAAAGGGAAAACACAAGTTTGCCTGTTATATAATTCAAAAAGAATAAGCGAAATAGCAAAAACAATAGAAGAAAATTCCGTAAACGGAATAAAAGATTTAATAATAAAATATGCGCCCGACAGACGTGACAATATGATTTTAAATGAATCAATAAGAGGTCTTGCCGATAAATTAAATGAAACAAATGAAGAAATAGAGCTAACGTCAGCGGAGAAAGATAATTTAAACGGTATTGAGGAAGAGATATATAAAACAGCGCAAATAGTAACGGAACGTGCTAAATATACGGCACACGAAATAAAAAATAATTTATCAATAATAAACATATATACAAAGATATTGGAAAAGCGGCTTCAGAAGGCAGAAATTGATGAAGAGAGTTCTTCATCGGTCAACACGTCCATTAAGAATATAAGAAAAGCATCAGAAACGATATCTTATATAATAAATGAATTAAGGTGTTATTCCAAGCCAAATATAAGCGAAGTAGACATAAAACAGATAATAGCAAGCTGTATTGAGCAAACAAGGGGGAAAGCACAAGCGGCAAACGTAAAAATAACCGCCTCAAATATTGCTGACAAGAAATTAACCGCCGATAGAAGTATACTGGAGTGCTGTATAATTAATATAATATTTAATGCTATAGATGCTTGCAAAAGCGGTTGTGCAATTACAATAAATACCTATGAACGGGATTTAAAAACAGTTATACAAATATCAAACAACGGAGAAAAAATATCGAAAGATATTTGGGAAAAGATATTTGACCAAGATTTTACAACAAAGCAGAACGGTTCGGGTGCGGGATTATATATATGCAGAAAACAGCTTGAGAATATTAACGGAGAAGTAAAGCTTGTAAATTCCGATGAAAACGAAACTATCTTTGAAATAACGGTGTAAATCATTATGGAAAATATAACTGTAAAAAAATATACGCTAAAGAGAATAGAAACAAAAAGTGTCTATAAAGTTAAATATGAAGAAGAATTAAATAATGAGCAGCTGAAGGCTGTAAAGAAGAAAGAAGGAGCAATATTGGTAATAGCCGGAGCAGGTTCGGGCAAAACCAAAACATTGACATACCGGGTAGCAAGGCTTATAGAAGACGGAGTAAACCCTAAAAATATATTGTTATTAACCTTCACGAAGAAAGCCGCTCAAGAAATGTTATCGAGAGCCGCATTAGTACTTGATTCAAGATGCGAAGAGGTCGCAGGCGGCACTTTTCATGCATTTGCCAATATTATTTTACGCAAATATTCCGGCCTTTTAGAACTCAGAAATAATTTTACGATAACAGACAGAACAGATAGTGAAGATATTATAAATCATATACGCTCAAACGTAATAAACAAACAGACAAAAAGATTTCCGAAGAAAAATACAATTGCGGATATTTATTCAAAATCAATAAATAAAAATATACCTTCAAAAGAGATAATAGCAAGTGAGTACAGTCAATTTGAACAATGTACCGATAAGATAAACGAGATTATAACTAAATATAATGAATATAAAAGAGAGAATTCCGTATTAGACTATGATGATTTGCTGTTGTACTTAAGAACACTTCTTGAAAGTAATGATGAAGTTCGAAAGAAACTGTCCAATCAGTATAAGTACATAATGGTAGATGAATATCAGGATACCAATACCATTCAGGCGCAAATAATAAAATTGCTCGCATCGGAACATAATAACGTTATGGCGGTTGGAGATGATTCTCAAAGTATATATTCATTTCGCGGTGCCAATTTTAAAAATATACTGGATTTTCCAAAGACATTTGAGAACACGGAAATAATAAAACTGGAGCAAAATTATCGCAGCAGTCAAAATATACTAAAGTTAGCGAATGAAGTATTAATCAAAGCCAAAGAAAAGTATGCGAAAAAGTTGTATTCTCAAATAGAAAGCGAAGTTAAACCTGCGCTTATAAGTGCATCGGATATGAAAACCGAATCTGAATTTATAGTTCAAAGAGTATTGGAACTTACAGAGGATGAGAATATCCCTTTAAACGAAATTTGTGTTCTGGCAAGAAGTGCAAGGATGACATATAACTTGGAAATTGAGCTTGCAAAAAAAGGAATTCCTTATAAGAAATTCGGCGGTATGAAATTTATGGAAACATCCCACATAAAGGATATTATTTCATATTTGAGAGTTATATTAAATCCTTCCGATATAATAAGTTATAACAGAATACTGTTATTGTTGGAAGGTATAGGCAGCCAAAGTGCAAACAGGCTGCTGCCGATATTAACATCAGGAGAAAATACAAAAGATTTACCCGTAAGAAATCCGAAGGATATAATAAAATTAACGGATATGTTGGAGAATGCGAGAAAAGACATATTAAATCCGGTAAAAATAGTAAGACAAGTATTAAACTATTATGAGCCAATACTTCAAAACAAATATGACGATTATATGAAACGGCAAAAAGATTTGGAACATTTTCTAAATTTGAGTGAGAAATACGGGAATTTGGAAGACTTTCTCAGCGACTTGGCATTGGAACCTCCGGATACTTCCGTAACAGATGTAGAAGAGGGAATAAAAAAGGATGAATATTTAACATTATCTACAATACACAGTGCAAAAGGTCTGGAATGGAAAGCCGTATTTATAATCGGAGCCGTTGACGGAAGATTTCCTTCAATATATTCGTTTAATACATCCGATGAATTGGATGAGGAACTGCGATTAATGTATGTTGCAATAACAAGAGCTAAAACGCATCTTGCAATAACCTATCCCATAGATATGTATGATTATTCAAGTAATATGGTATTGTCAAAACCTTCAAGATTTCTTGACGGAATTGGACAAGATATACTTGAACGCTGGGTCATTGAAGAATAGCAGATTATGCTTTAAATTCCTATAAATTATAATAAATTAATAATTTTTAGCTTTTTCAAAGAAGAAACTTTTCGGATGTGCACAAACAGGACACGTTTCAACTGCTGCATTTCCTTTATATGAATAACCGCAATTAGCACATTCCCAAACATATTTCATTTTAAAGACGGTATATTAACGGGTAAGCTTGGCGGAGAGATGATGTTCTCCGACAGTAAAGGTAAAATGCTTAAAAGAATACAAGCGCTATTAAATATTGATGAAAAAGACACTTTAACCGTCGGTGACGGCGCTAATGATTTGAGCATGTTTAAATATTCCGCAAAACGCGCCGCCTTCTGCGCTAAACCGATATTAAAAGAACACGCTAATATTATTATTAATAATAAAGATTTAACCGAAATACTTAAACATATCTAATCCGGTGTCGCACTTTTCCGCCGACTCATCGTCGCCGTACAAGTGCTCACCTTTTAAAGTTGCCACTCAAAAATTTCGCTCACGTTCCTTATCGCGAAATTTTCTCGGACAATTTAAATTGTCTTTAAAAACTAACGTGATAGGGATAATCATCTGAAATTTTCCAACCGTCTAACTGTATTAACGCAGTACAATAAGCACCACCGTTATCTCCACCACATACCCAGTCCGGTTGTTCACATAATTTCGTTTCTTTTCCTAATAGTCCGTTTCTTGTTCCGCCCCAACAGTATTTATAAGGTTCAAAACTTCTCTTTGCTGCATATCTTGCAGCTGTAGCATATTCTTCACCGTATTTTTCTTTTAAACTACTATCATCAAACGGCATGTAATGGAATGCAAATACACAAGTACCAGACTGGTGTTTTTTCTTCATACATTTTTTAGGATCTCCGGGATAAAAAGCCCAATCTGTTAAAAAACTTGTATTAGCTATTTTAAAAGCAGAACCATCAGATAAGTAATATATAGGTAATTTATAAGGATCTGTATTATAATCAACTTTTATAATATTCATATAAGGCATTAAGTATGTTCTAAACCACTTATCTGAAGTCGAACCGCCTTCTATGTAACCGCCTTCTTCATCCTTATCAAAATCATTATATCTTTCATACCAGATTGTTCTATCTCCATATTTAATTTCAGCCATTGCTATTGCACTGTTAATATCACGATAGAATTTTTTAAGTCTTGTAACTACAACATGCCTTGTATATGAATCTATAACTGTAGGAATTGCATAAGCCGCTATAACACCAATAATAACGAGGGTAATTAGAACTTCTGAGAGAGTAAAAGCTAATTTGTTATATTGCTTTACCCCCCCCCACGAGAATTTTGTAATTTAGGTTTTTTAATAAATTTAGTCATTTCAATAATCTCCTTTTTATAAAATCTAATCCGGTGTCGCACTTTTCCGCCGACTCATCGTCGCCGTACAAGTGCTCACCTTTTAAAGTTGCCACTCAAAAATTTCGCTCACGTTCCTTATCGCGAAATTTTCTCGGACATTATAAAAATTAATAATTTTTAGCTTTTTCAAAGAAGAAACTTTTCGGATGTGCGCAGACAGGACATGTCTCAACAGCCGCATTTCCTTTATATGAATAACCGCAATTAGCGCATTCCCACACAATCTCCTCTTCTTTTTGGAATACGGTTTCTTCTTTTATATTCTGCAATAATTTTCTGTATCTGTCTTCATGGTCCTTTTCAATTTGAGCTACTTTTTCAAACAAGAAAGCGATTTCATTAAATCCTTCTTCTCTTGCTTCTTTTGCGAAATCAGCATACATCTTTGTCCACTCGTAATTTTCACCGTTTGCGGCATCTTCTAAGTTATCTATAGTAGAACCAATTTTCCCGCCGTGAAGGAGTTTAAACCATAATTTAGCGTGTTCTCTTTCATTATTTGCGGTTTCCTCAAATATCTTACTTATTTGAACATACCCGTCTTTTTTTGCTTGTGAAGCATAATAAGTATATTTATTTCTTGCCTGTGATTCTCCTGCAAATGCTTCTAATAAATTCTTTTCTGTTTTAGACCCTTTTAGTTCCATATAATTCTCCTTATCTAATTACAAATAACTGCCGCATTGATTGTATAAAAATTCTTATCATAACCTGTTATTGCCCATTTTAATACATCCAGCCCCATTTTGGCAAGTTCAGATTCAATATATTCGCTTGTTAATTCTTCGACTATTTTTACTTTAACTTCTTTTGTTGTAATCATTATTCTACCGTAACCGATTTCGCTAAATTTCTCGGCTGGTCTACATCTTTACCTAAAAATTCAGCTATATAGTACGCTAACAACTGCAGGGGAACGCAAGTTATTGCAGGTGATAAAATTTCTTTTACGTGGGGAATTCTTATTACAACGTCAAAAAGCTTATCCAAATTAACATCCGACGAAGATGTCAGCGCAATTAATTTTGCATTCCTTGCTTTTGCCTCTTCACTATTAGATAAAACTTTTTCGTAAGTTATACCGCCCGGTATTAATATTGATAAAACAGGCATGGTTTCATCAAGCATGGCAATAGGACCGTGTTTAAGTTCGCCGGCAGCGTACCCCGTCGCATTAATATAACTTATTTCCTTTAGTTTTAAAGCACCTTCCAATGCCGTAGCAAGGTTTACTCCACGTGCAATATATATAAAGTTTTTATACGAAGAAAACTTCCTTGCGCACTCTTGGATTTCACTTGTATTTGATAAAACTTCTTCTATTTTCGTCGGCAGCTGAATTAACTCATGTTTTATTTCTTTAAGATAATTTCTCTCTAATGTTCCTTTAATTTCAGCTAAATGAATAGCAAGCAGGCAGAAGGAAATCAACTGAGCCGAATATGATTTTGTAGCTGCAACACTTACTTCAATACCGGCGTTAACGGGAATTAAACTGTCAGCAAGCCTTGCCATGTTTGAGTCGGGTCTGTTAGTAATAATTAATACGTGCGCATTTTTTTCTTTTGCTTGTTTTATTGCCGTAATTGTATCAGCGGTTTCTCCTGACTGCGATACACCAATTACCAAAGTGGAAGAGTTTGTTGTTGTTTTTCTGTAAATATATTCGCTTGATGCCTCCACTTCAACGGAAATTCCCGCAAAATCTTCAATAATATATTTTCCGACAAGCGCAGCATGCAAAGACGTGCCGCAGGCGATTATTTCAATTTTATTTAAAGTCTTTAATGCTTCTTTATCTAATTTAACCTCTGTTAAATTGACGGGGGAGTCAATATCATACAGTTTCCCGTTCAAAACATTTCTTATAACATCGGGCTGTTCGTGGATTTCTTTAAGCATAAAATGCTTATAGCCCAGCTTGCTTAATGCCATCGGCTCCCAAGGAAGGATTTCTGTTTTTTTATTAACAATATTTCCTTCCGCATCAGTAATTTTAACGCTGTTTTTTGTAACTACCGCTGTTTCATTATCATCTAGATAAATTGTCTTTTTTGTATATTCAATGATAGCAGGTGTATCACTCGCTATAAAGTTTTCGTTTTCACCTATACCTATAAG
>CANRHJ010000043.1 GCA_947630355.1 Candidatus Gastranaerophilales bacterium
GCGATTTAGTCTTATCAGTTGTTCTTTTACGTTCTTTACGTACTAACTGTGCTATTGTTGGCATGTTTTCTCCTTGTTTACTTATAATTTCAGCCGCCGCCTCCTGCCGCCTCCTGTCGTCATTTAGCTGCCGCCTGTGGTTCATTCAGCACAAACAAACCACTCACTTTCCATCTTATATTTAGTGATACTACAAGCATAATCCTTTGTCAATAATATACCCGGCTTTATTTATAGTTTTTTAAGATTTAATAACTATTTCATTTGTACTCTTACTTAAAGGTTCGGCATTTGGTATATCAATGCGCTCTATCTTGTATTCATCACTTTTAAACCAATTTATAATTTTTATTGAATCATCAAAATTTTTAAATTTTATTAATAAATTATTATCTTCACGTTCAAAAATTAAATCATCCCAACTCACACCTTCCGGAAATATTAAAGCATCGTTCCCGCCGATATCTTCAATAACATCATTTCCGTCTTTAGGATAAAAGTAATACCAATCATTTGTATATTTACTGTTTATGTTATCATTACCTGTGCCGCCCAATATATGATTAATTGAATTATTGTTTCTTCCGTCGCCTTCATATTGAAGCAGTAAAGTATCATCGCCTTCACCCGCATAAATTGTATCGCACATCTTTCCGCCGATTATGGTATCATTACCTCTTCCGCCGTATATTCTATTGCATCCCGAACCGGCATCAAGTGTATCATTTCCGTCACCGCCGTCAAGTATATCGTCTCCCGTTCCGGTCATAAAGTTATCATCTTTATCACTTCCGTATACTACATCATCGCCATACCTTGAATGAAAGTCATATAGAGGTATATCGTTCGGTGTTCTTATTGCTTCACCGGACTGAAGTGCGGATTTATCACCCAGCTTATAAGGAACTTTGCCGAATGAATCTATTAACCATTTTGTTTCCCTGTCATTCGATGTAAACACATTATAAAATGAATTTTTATTGGGAATATTATTAAAATTACCGCCCAAACGGAATGTTTGTACCGTTCTTGCAAATTGAACAACTCTTTCTTTCCCTCTTTTCGGATTTTGTCTTATCTCTTTCTTTAATGTTTCTATCACGGGAGTATAATCAATATATGAATATGGATTTTGTGCATTCAATTTTAAATATAAATCCTTTACAAGCGACTGAGCCGTAAGCTCCGAATATACCCAAGCGGCAATTTCCGCATATAAAGATTCAAGAATACCGCCTGCTTTTATGTTCGGATTTTGAGGCGCAGCTCCTCCGTGTTCCGCTTCCCATATTGAATAGAAATCTTCACCCTGAAATCTTTCAATGATTACCAAATGCTTCGCATTTATAAACTCGCCCCTTGAATGTTCATCAACATCTTCAACTTTAACCCATAATTCCAAAATTTTATCCGCCAATTCCATTCTTTTTTCTTCTTTTGTTTTAGGAGATATAAATTCTTTAACAAGTTTTTTCAATCTGCCTGTTTTATCGTTTTTTATGGCTGTGTGTAAATCAGGAACTTTCCCCATTCCTCTTACATAAGGTAATCCGCCTCCCGTTATATTTATAATAAGGTCCAGTAATTCCATAGTATCGGATATTTGTAAACTATCCATGCCGAAAGGATTTGCTGCCGCAAAGATTTTCCCGTTTTGCTTATTATTATTTTGTAAGGTAAATTTATCTTTTTGATTGATGCAAAAAATAACTATAACTAATATCAGAATTATTGAAATTACGTACAAATTTTTTTTCATAAATTAACCTTTATTTTTTAAAGCATTATCAAGAGCGATTTCAAGCGATGCGATTTTTCTTTGCAGCGCCTCTCTGTCATCAGTATCTATTTCATTTTGAACTGCAAGTTTTTCATTTTTTCTTGCATAAAATTCCAGCTGTTCCCTATATTTGCTGCCTATTAAAAAAGAATGAACGCTTCCCGATATTAATCCTGCCAAATATGCCGATATTATTATAAAAAACGTGTTTAAAACAACATAACTGTTTGATGCTGCAGTTATATTAAATCCTGCCGTTGTTCTTGAAGCATAATTTACCGCTGCAAAATATATTACTGCGCAAAATATTATAAATTCAATTAAAAATATTATCTTGTTTTTCATTTGTTTATACTCCTTAAATATTTTAAAACTTTTTTAACATCATCATCCCGTTCAATCTCAATTTCAATTATATCATTATTTTTTAATGCGGCAAACTTCAGCTTATAAGCCTGAAGTACTTGTTCTTGAGTCTTTACTTTAAATTTTTGACCGTTATAAAGAGAATCGTTAATAACAGGATGTCCAATATGGCTTAAATGCACTCTTATTTGATGGGTTCTTCCCGTTTCAAGTTCAAGTTCAACAAAAGAATATCCGTTAAAATTTTCCAAAACTTTATAATGTGTAACGGAAGGCTTACCTCCTTGAATAACTGCGAATTTCTCAGGTTTTTGAGGATTTCTGGCTATGGGAGCATCAATTGTTCCCGTTTGCTGTGTAAAATTACCGCAAACAACCGCTAAATAATTTCTTTTTGCCGTTTTATTCTTTATTTGATTTGCTAAAAATTCGTGTGCATTATTATTTTTTGCAACCATTAAAAGCCCTGAAGTGTTTCTGTCAAGACGATGAACAATTCCGGGACGCATTACCCCGTTTATATCGGAAAGTCCTTCATATCCGTATTTATACAAAAGCGCATTTACAAGCGTTCCCGTTGTTTCCTTTGTTGTAGGATGCGTTAACATGTTTTTAGGCTTATTTACCACTAAAATATCATCATCTTCATATCTTATATCCAAATCTGTTTTTTCAGGCTGTATTAATACATCAAATTCCTCGCTTAACTCAACTGAGATTATATCATCATTTTTCACGAGATATGAGGATTTTACGGCTTTACCGTCTATATATACCTGATTTTTCTTTATTATATTTTGAACCTGTGAACGGGATTTAAACATTTCATTTTGAGATAAAACAAAGTCCAACCTTAAAGGCTCGCTTAAAGATTGGACTTGTATTACATATTTCTTGGTCATTATTGAACCTAATTTTTTGAAAACAGAGCTATTATAATACCTAATGCGCCAAAAACAATAAGGATGTCGGCAGTATTAAATATCGGTAAACCGGGCGCAAAATCACAGCTGATGTAATCTATAACATAACCGTGCAATAACCTGTCAACCATATTCATAAAAATACCTGAGGATAATAATGACAGAGAAGATGCCAAAGATGAATTAATTTTTGATGAAAACATCATAACGGCACCAATCATTATAATTAATGCTATAAACGAAGCTGCTATTATTCCTCCCGGTTGTCCCGCGAACAAATTGAACGCAGCACCGGTGTTATGAACCTCATATAATGTTAATATTCCGTTGCCTACTCTGCCTGTCGGACTTATTGAACACGCATTTAAAACTACGTAATTAATTCCGTATATTACCAATGAAAATATCACTAATAATATAAAGTATTTTGATATTATTCCGGAATCAACAACTCTAACATTGTTTTTGTTGTCTTTATTTTCCATTTTTTACCTCTTCTTCCTTTTTATTATTCTTTTTATTAATTACATTAACCCTCGACATTACAATTGCCATGCCCGTCATATTTAACGCTAAGGATTCAGGTCCTAAATCCATTCTTGTTATTCCTAAAGATGCCGTAGCATACTCATTATAATTTTCTGTATTAGCTTTTATTATTCTTGCAAGTTCTCCCGAGTTTATAGCTCTTAATGTATCATCAGGCGTTTCTTGCGGAGTCATTATCTTTTCGTTTACTATTGACCCGAGAATAAACATTCCTTCCGGATTTACGGCTTCCAATTGTATTTCATCACCCGATTTTGTGTTTAATGTAATATCATCAGGCTGCTTAATCTTAATTGAAACTTCATAATCGCTGCCTGCAGGAACACATTCCGGTGCATTTATTTCTAAATCCATTTTTTTTGCTTCGCCGTACTTCAACCATACATTTTCTTTTTTAATTGTACTTGAAGTTATTTTCCATTTTCCGTCTTCTTTTCTCATATAATTTGTAAAATACGAATCGGAGTATATAGAGCCTTCATTATTAAATTTATTTGACAATTTTGCGGTTTGACCCGTTATTATTTCATGTATATCAACTGCTGCATTATTTCCGCTTATATTAATTTTTTCTATCGTAAAATCCGATTTTATATTTTTATAAGCATCTGTTGTATCTTCCATTAATTTAAATATGGTCTTTTTGTCAAAACCGTCATTATTTATGTATATTTCAGAGTACATATCAGCCAATTTCTCTGATTTATTCTTTTCGGAATACTCATTAAATTTCTTATAAAAATTTTGAATTTGAATTTCGGGTGAACGCTTGAATTTATTCTTTAAACTTACCCTTTTTATTATCTCAAGTTCTTTATTTTCCGAAATATTAGTTGTTTCCAGTTTAACATTGTTACTTTTTTCTTCGGGAGATGCAGGTAATATAGCATAACTTCTGCAGCCCGCAATTAAAATTAATAAAAATAAAAGTTTTAGTGATTTTGTAAATTTTTTGCTCATACTATACCGCTTTTTAAATATTTTCAATGTTTCTTCCGTACATTATACATAATACGAAATCAGTACTTACTAACAATAAGTTTACAACATACAGCCATAAAACGAAATCCACAGAATTAAGTATTTTATTAATTATACCGAATATATATCCGATAATAATTAATGTTAAAAATAATTTGCTTTTACCTTTAACATTTTTAGTTCTGTAAGTTTTCATAACTGCAAACGGCCAGCTGGCTCCAAAGCAGATAAGCATGCCGGCTTCAAAAAAACTCATTGATTTTATTTGGAAACTTTGTATTAAAAAATCTGTTATCATACCAATTTTACCTATATTCAATGTTTATTGTAGCATAAAATATATTTTTGTTAGAATAAAAATAAAAAGGCAAAATTATGTTATTTGTAATAGATATAGGAAATACCAATATAACAATAGGTGTAATTAACAATGACCAAATAATTCACGTTTGGAGATTATCAACAAACCTTTCACGCACGGAAGATGAGTACGGAATATTTATAAAAAATCTTTTGAGGGAAAACGGTCTTGATATGCAGATTAGTTCGGCGGTTATATCAAGTGTTGTTGTTCAATTAACCGAAAAAATTGAAACCGCATTAAAAAAATATCTGAACATTAACTCAATAGTAATCTCTCATAAGTTAAACCTGAATATTAATATAAAAACAGACAATCCTTCACAAGTCGGGGCAGACAGAATAGCAAACGCCTGCGCTGCAGTTAAATTATATAAACTACCCGCTATAGTCGTTGATTTCGGTACCGCAACTTCTTTTGATATCGTAAATGAAAGAAAAGAATTCATAGGCGGAATTATTACTGCCGGAATGAAAATACAAGCCGAAGCTTTAAGCACCAGAACCTCCAAACTCCCCAAATTAAATATAGAATCTCCGAAGCATGTTATCGGAGGAAATACAATTGATGCGATGTTGTCGGGAATTGTAATCGGGCATGCCGCGATGATTGACGGTCTTATTTGTGCCTGTGAAAAAGAATTAAAACAAGAAGCCGTTGTTATTGCAACCGGCGGGTATTCCGATTTCATAAGTAATTATTTAAACAGAAAATTTGACTATATCAATCCTGATTTGACACTAATAGGTGCAAAAACGATATACGAATTAAACAGACTTCCGCATGTTTTTGTAAATTAAATCCGTTAATTCTCTGACGGCACCTCTGCCGCCGTTCTTGGAAGATATAAAATGACAAACCTGCTTAACTTCGTCAACCGCATCACAAGGACAGCATGCCAGTCCGACCTCATTTAGAACGCACAAATCGGGTAAATCATCTCCCATATATGCTATTTGTGAATACTCTATATTATATTCTTCCGCCAATTGTTTTAATGCCGTAATTTTATTTTTTTGTCCCATAAAAAGTCTGGTCATTCCGAGAACTTCAAATCTATGCTTAACGGTACCGTTATCTCTTGCAGTTATTATCGCTGTTATTATTCCTGCTTTTGTAATCATAACAATGCCTTGACCGTCTTTTGCATTATATGTTTTATATTCAACACCGTTCTCATCAAAGGTGAGACTTCCGTCCGTCATAACACCGTCTATATCAAAAACAGCCATTTTTATCTCGGAGGCTTTTTTATTTAATTCTTCTGCGCTTAACATTTATGCGACTCCCGCTTTTAATAAATCATGAATATGTATTATACCTATAGGCCTATTTTCACTGTCACAAACAGCCAATGAAGTAATAGCGTATTTTTCCATATAAGCAAGTGCTTTTGCCGCCATATCTTCGGCACCGATTGTCTTTGGATTTTTTGTCATTACAGACTTATTATCCAATACGGATACATCAGGATATCTTAACAAAATTCTTCTTATGTCGCCGTCCGTTATTAATCCCGTTAATTTGTTTTCGCAATTTACTATCAGAGCACAACCCAATTTCTTTTTCGATATTAAATCAACCGTTTCCAAGAAAGTATCATTTTCATGTGCGATAGGAAGCAAACTTCTGTCTTTTAGCATTAAATCCTTTACAATATACAAAACACCCTTGCCGAGTGCACCTGAGGGATGATACAGTAAAAAGTCTTCTTCCGAAAATCCGCGTTTTTTTAACAGACAAATCGCCAAAGCATCCCCCATAGCTAAAGTCGCCGTTGTACTTGCCGTAGGAGCTTTGCCAAGCGGGCATGCTTCTTTCTCTACGGATATATCAAAATATATATCAGCGCACTTCGCTAACGTCGAATTTATATTCCCCGCAAAAACTATCAACGGTACTTCAAATCTTTTTATCAGCGGAAGCAGATTTAATAATTCTGAGGTTTCTCCGCTGTTTGATATTGCTATTACAACATCTTCTCTTGTTATTATTCCCGAATCACCATGCGTACTTTCCGCAGGATGAAGAAAATACGAAGGAGTCCCGGTTGATGACAATGTGGCTGCAATCTTTCTCCCTATTAATCCCGATTTTCCCATACCTGTTACTATTACTCTGCCTTTAGAATTAATTATTGTCTCTATGCTTTTTTCCAAATTTGTATTTATTCTGTCTCTCAACTTTAATATTGAATCAGCTTCAATTTTGAAAACTTCCTTCGCTAATTCCGTCATTGTAGAATTTTGTATAATCTCCACTTTTTATACCTTCCCTTTATTCCGTATTTCATTATACAATAACATTATAATATTTGTCCGAAAAATTTTCGCGCAAGGAAAAGGTAAAATCCGTATTTCAGATTATATATGTTTGCATATGAAAATTCTGCGGCTTTTTAACATACTGAAGAAAACAACGCAACCGAGTGAGTAATAATTATGAATAAAAAACCAAAATTGATTTTAAAAACAAACATTAGCTTCTCTATAGTTATCCTTATTGTTAATATATTTATTTTCTATACTTTATATTCAAATAAAAATTTATTTTTGTTCGGTTTAATATTTATAAACTTTTTATTGTATTTCCTCTATAGATACAGAATTAATTCTTTAATTAACAAATATTGGATTGATATAAAAAAAGAAATATTTAATATTAACTATCCCCTTAATATAAGTTTAATACTCGGCTCTTTAATTATAATTTTATTATTTGACATATTAAATATTTCAATGATTAATAAAGAAGCACTAAATCCTACATTTATTTTCAGCTTTTTCATAAAAACATTAACAAACTGCCTTCCTGCATTATTGTTATATACGTATATGTTTTTAATATGTCCTGCATTTTCCGTACCGAAATATGATAAAAAATATAAATCTAAATCCGATTTAATAATGTTTATATTATTTTTAATATTTATAATATACTCAATTTTTCAGCTGATTATAAGCGGAATAAATAACGGATACGATAAGAAATCTAAATTCAGAGCAATCAAAATGCCTGTTACATATACAGAAAAGTTCATTAAATATAGCGGACTGACACAGGAAAGAATTCATGTGCTCGAAAAAACTAAAGCAGAAGCACCGTTTTATTATACTTCCGAAGGCTTTAATTTTGATAAATACGAAGATGCGGAAGAGTTTTGTAAATCACTTAATGCAAAAGTCGCCAATCATAAAGAAATTTATAATATCATCTTCAACAAATTTGATACATTCGGCAATCAATATTATTGGACAAGTGAGAAAGCCGGAGTCAATAATCTGCTGCTCCGCTTTAAAAATATGACTTATGAAATAGTTATAAATCCCGGTAATACAAAGCCTGCGGTATATTGTACAATACCCGCATCCGAAGATTTCGTTTTACAAAATAACAGATTTTTCACAAGAATTTTACCCGAAACAACAAAGAATAAAAAGAATAAAATAAATATAAAAGAACTTTTGGCGAAGTCGCAGGAAGAAAAAGACAAACTTCTTCAGCAGCAAAATCTTGAAGATAAACAATCTGTTGAAGATGAACAATTTGTTGAGAATAAACAATCTGTTAAAAATGAACAATCTTTAAATAACGAAAATAGTCTTAGAACTACAGAAGAAGCTGTATATATTAATTTCAGCATAAAACACGTTACAAAAGAAGTATTTGATACATTATTGTCGAAAGGATATTTGTATAATCCCGAACATAAAGCAAACAGCTATTATGAAATAAATAATTCAAATTTAAACTCCCTTAAGGGACTGTATTTAAATAACTCGGATAACAATGTAAGATATTGTTACTACCCGTTTGCGGAATATCAAAATTTAAACTTAAATAACGAAAAAGAAATATGGAAGCAAAACTTCTGTATACCGTCATTCACTTTAATTCAAAGGCAGCCGGTATTAAAAAACCGATACGAAAAAGATGTTTATTGTTATGCAAACGGGGGCAGAGTTCCGAATATAGCTGAATTGGCTGCTGTAATAAAAGTCTTAAATATCAATCCGACAGGACAAAGCTTCTGGACTAATATTAAAATAACCGATATATCAAGCATGGAACAACTTCCCGTATCAATATATTATACGAAAGACGGATTTATAACGGTACAAGCCGAAGCCTCCAATCAGGAAATAAATACATTTTGTATAACACAGTCAGAAGAACATTCAAATATAATTGCGAATTACGCATCTAAATTTTGGAATGAAGACGGTAAAAATTATGCCCAAATGAAATGTCCTTCATGCCGGTATTATGAAATGCCCGATACTGTACTTTTGCAATAATATGATAAAATATATACGGGGAGAAATATTATGAATTTTGAATTTAATTTATCACTTGAAGAACTTGAAAAAAGAACACATAAAGATTACTTAATAAGAAAGCCCATGCTGAAAGAGAACGCGGAAGAATATAATAAGCTCGCTCAAGGTGATAAAGATGCGTTAAAACACCTTTGTATGGCAGCAAATTATGCAAACATAATCTATTTAAAACAGGATAACGAACAAAATCTTCCGTTTCTTGATTTTTTAAACAGGGAAACGGCAAAAGGGAATAAGCAGGCGGAATTAACTAAGATATTATTTACGGCACAGCTGGGTATAATAGGAATAGACTCGGAATCAAAGCCCGTAATATTGATGAAAGGTGCTAAAGAATCAGACGGAAAGGCTTTTTATCCTTCTGATTTAACCAAAGAAGAATTCCGAAAAATATTAAAAAAAATGATTAAAAACGGTGAAATTGAAGAAGTTAAGAGTATATTAAATCAAAGAACCATTGTAAAACGGGACGGTAACAAATTAAAAGCTTTTGATTACACATTGGAATTTAAAGAAGAATTTACGAAAATTGCCCAAGAATTGGAAATTGCAGCGCAAACATCAACTAATAAAGATTTTAACGAATATTTAATACTTCAATCAAAAGCATTGAGAGAAAATAATCCCATGTTAGATGCCCAAGCCGATAAGAAATGGGCACAATTACAGGATGCTCCGTTAGAATTCACCATTTCACGCGAACAATACGCTGATATGTTAACAGGTACGGTTATTGAAGATGAAGAATTAAAAAAATTACTGGAAGATAACAAAATTACTCCCGTATCAAAAGATTCTATAGGAATACGTGTCGGAATTGTAAATAAAAAAGGTACGGAAGATTTGTTAAAAGTAAAAAAATATCTTCCGTTAATGTCACAAAATATGCCGTTAAAAGATAAATATGAACAGAATATATCATCCGAAGAAGATAACCTGCAAACAATGGCGGATGTTGATATAGTTTCGCTTCGCGGAGATGAAGGTTCATATCGCGGAGGCATTACAATAGCTCAAAATCTTCCAAATAACGATAAATTATCACTTACGATAGGCGGAGGCAGAAGGAATGTATATCACAGACAAATAAGAACAAATAATTCACCTGATGCCATAGAAAGAAGGAAAAAACGACTTAATGCCACTTTAAATCCGGAACTCCATAAATACTACAATCCTGAAGCAGATCACTGGTTCACTATCGGGCATGAAAATGTACATTCGTTAGGACCGAAATCAGGAACGGAAGCTCTCGGGAAATTTAAGAATATTATTGAAGAAAACAAAGCGGATATGGGTTCTTTAGCCCTCCTCGACTGCTTAACAGAGGCAGGCGTGTATAGCGCGGAAGAAAAGAAACAGATACTGGTTACATTCGGAGCTAACTGTTTTCTCAAAGCTAAACCGGAATTATCACAAGCTCACAGGGTAAGAACGGTTATGCAGGCTTATTTCTTCATTAAAGAAGGCGCAATTAATATCAATGATAAGGGTGTTATTGATATTAATATTGATAAAATGATTCCTGCCGCCCATAAAATGTTAACCGAAATTATTGAAGTACAATTATCACAAAATTTTGATAAAGGTGAAGAATTTATTAACAAATATTTTAAATGGACGGATGAAATTAATGCCGTTTCTGTTAAATTAAAAGAAATTGATAAATCTTTAAACGGAATGATTGAAACACCTTTAGCGGATTTTTTGTGCAAATAAAAATAACTTAATATAACCGTTAAGAGTAGTTGAAAATACACATTATCTGTGATAGTATTTAGGCATGGAAAGTTTTGTGTAAGGGAGAAAGGTCATGAATATTCAACCAATAAGTCCTGTAATTAGTTGCCAGCCGATAGAACAAGTTAATTTTGGCAAGAAAAACAAAAAAATTGATAAAAAGGAAGCTCCCGCACCCCTTGATGATACCTTTAATAAAGCAGATATTACGGAACAAAAATATAATATAGCATGCAGAATTGCCGCTTATTATAAAACTCAATACGAAAATCTTTTAAAAAACGGGTATTGTGAAGCTTAATTATTCTTAAAAACTGGACTATATACTTTTTGTATGTTATTTATTTCTTATGAATAAAAATACAAAGTATTGGTGTGCATTCTCTAAATTAACAAAAACAGCTTCCGCTTTTGTTAATAAATTGTACAATTATTTCGGACGGATAGATTTCGCTTGGAATGCTGATATCAGTGATTTAAAGCAAATAGAAGGTGTTCAATATAAATCAATAGAAAGCTTCATTGATGAGAGAAAAACGATAAATCCCGAAGAATGCCTTGAATATATATTAAATAAAAAAATAAAATATATAAGCCTTGAAGACAGCGAATATCCGTATTTATTAAAACAAACGGATAACCCGCCGATAGGACTTTTTGTGGCAGGAAGCATGGAAGAGTGTAATTTTGAAAGAACACTCGCAGTTGTGGGCTCAAGAAAAGCAAGTGAAAGCTCTAAAAAAGTTCTGAATAAATTAATTTCTGATTTTCGAGGCACCGATATATGTATAGTTTCCGGCATGGCGGAGGGAATTGATACTGCTGCCCATAAATCCGCACTGGAAAATAATTTAAAAACTATTGCGGTTTTAGGCGGCGGACTTGATAAGATATATCCGAAGTCAAATAAAAAGCTTTTTGAAGAAATAAAAAACGGAGGCGGAGCCGTTATTACGGAATATTGGCCCGATACGGATGCAATAAGCTGGCATTTCCCCGCAAGAAACAGAATAATATCAGGGTTATCAAAAGGAGTATTGGTTGCGGAAGCGGCAATAAAATCGGGTGCTATGATTACTGCGAATTTGGCTTTGGAACAAAACAGAGAACTGATGTGTATTCCTGGTTTAATTTCAAATCCTAATACGGAAGGGATATATAAATTAATAAAATCCGGAGCGGGAATAGTAACAAATTATCAGGATATTTTAGATGAAATGAACTGGCAGATAATTCCGCAATCAACAGCTATCGAAGATAAAAAAAGTTCAAATAACGTGCAATACACGGATAACGAAGCACTCGTAATTGAATGTGTCAAAAAAGATTTACTCACAGTTGATGAAATTATTATGAAAACTAACTTGAATATAAATGATTTAATGGTAATATTAACAAAGTTAGAAATAGAAGGTGTATTAAACCGCATAAACGGCGATAAGTACATAGCGCAATAATAAAGAAAAGTCATGGTAAAAAAGAAAGAAAAAATACTGGTAATAGTTGAGTCACCCGCCAAGTCTAAGACGATAAAAAAAATACTCGGAAGTGACTATGAGATAGAAGCAAGTTACGGACATATCCGTGATTTTCCGCAGAAAGTGTTAGGTTTTGACGTACAGAATAAATTTACTCCGAGTTTTGAAGTAATACCTGAGAAAAAATCGATAGTAAAGAAATTGAATGATTTGGCGCAAAAGTCGGATAAAGTTTATTTGGCATCCGATCCCGACCGTGAAGGGGAAGCAATAGCTTGGCATGTTCGTCAGGTTATAGATGTACCTGATAATAAAGTGTTCAGGATAGAATTTAACGAAATAACACCCAAAGCCGTTAAATATGCCGTTGAACATTCACGCCAAATAGATATGGACAGAGTAAAAGCACAACAAACGCGCCAAATTCTGGACAGACTTGTGGGGTACAAAATAAGTCCGGTTTTATGGGAAAAAATGAGAAATTATCATCTTTCCGCAGGCAGAGTTCAAAGCGTTGCATTAAAAATGATTTGCGAACGCGAGGATGAAATAAAAGCATTTACTCCTGTTGAATATTGGACAATCTCTGCCGAATTGTTAAAAAATAAAGCCAATTTTACGGCGGAA
>CANRHJ010000044.1 GCA_947630355.1 Candidatus Gastranaerophilales bacterium
CAGCAAACTCCGGTAAAGCCTGCCCCCGAGCAGAAGCCGAAACAAATTGAGCAGCCTCAACCTCAGCCTAAGACTCCTGCACCGAAAGTACCGGCGCCAAAACCGTCTCCTGCACCTGTTGCGCCGAAGCCAACATTAAATCCGCAGTCTAATTTTAATATACCGATACCAAAAACAAATATACCTCAGATTTCACAACCGATAGCACCCGTGACATCATCACTGAACAGTGCATCGACAGGCGGCACCGGTTCAGGACATACAGCTCCTTCTCCGAGCTTCTCACCGACGACAAGCGGCAGTTCTCAAGGAAATTCAGGCAGCAGCAACGGAAGATTTAGTAATTCTAACGGAACAAGTTCAGGCAACGTCGGAAATCCGGGACCCGGCAATCCCAAAGGAGCTCCGGGTATTGATGCAATAAAAGAACCCGATTTCGGACCTTACATGAAAGAACTGCAAAAACTTATAAAAATGAATTGGGATCCGCCCAAAGGAAATGAAAGCAAACGAGTTATACTGCTGTTTTCAATAGCACGCGACGGAAGATTGCTGAATGTTAAAGTTCACAAATCATCGGGACTTCCGGCTGCGGATAAAGCGGCAATTGATGCGGTAAAATTAACTGCTCCCTTCAGGCCTTTACCGCCGGATTTCAAAGGTAACAGTGTAGATATCCAATTTACGTTTGATTATAATGTATTTGGAGTTTCAGGATAAGAAAAATAATTAGAAAAGAGGAAAATAAATTATGGAATTATTATTACATTCAATTAAGATGGACTGGCCCGTATTATTGCCGATTTTATTATGTTCAATATTGACAATAGCAGTAGCTATAAACAGATTTGACTTTTATATTAAAAATAAACGTGATATATTCAAATTTATCAAGGCTTTAAAAACGGAATTATTAAATAACAGATTAGAAACCGCCAGAAATTTAAGTAAAGAAACCGGCGGCGTAATCGGAGAAGTTGCGGAAGAAGCCGTAAGAATTTTTTCGGAACATAAACAAGGATTTTCTCGTTCATTTGATATTTCCGTTAATTTAACGGTAAGAAAACTGGAAAAATATTTAACAATTTTAGGAACGGTAGGCGGTGTTTGTCCGTTTTTAGGGTTGTTCGGCACGGTAGTCAGAATATTATATACGTTCCAAGATTTGGCATCACAAGGAAATCAATCGGCTGCAGTTGCTATGGGTATCGGCTCCGCTCTGATAGCTACCGCTTTCGGTTTGGGAGTTGCCATTATTGCCGTTGTATTATATAACCTATTCCAATCAACTGTAAAACGATTTGAAGATGATTTTCAGTTAATCAAGTTATTATTCTTAAATTTCACGGATTCCGAAGAAAAATCACAATCGAATGCACTAGTATAGGAATAAAAGATGTCATCACACAGAAAAACATTTAATGAAATAAACATAACGCCTTTAACGGATATATTCTTGGTATTATTGATAATAATGATGGTTATAGCACCTTCTTTTCAATCAATTGATACAGATATAAACATACCGGAAATAAACAGCGGTATATCAATAGAGCAAAAGAATGCCGAAATATCCGTAACAAAGGAGGGAAATTACTATATCAACGGGAGACCGATAAATTCTTTAAATCTTAAAGATGAGTTGGTAAAACTAAAGCCTTCATTAGAAAAAGCGGAAGTTGTAGTTAAGGCGGATACAAAGACAAAAAGCAGCGAAATACAAAATATAATGAAAGCTGCTCAAGAAGCTCAATATGCCAAATTAATATTGGCCGGAGAGCCGCTTTCAAAAAAAGAACAAAGAAAACTTGAAAATTCAAAACAAACTGTTAATACCCAAAAAAATAAAAAAATACAAAAACCCGTAAAAACACAAGATTACAATTGGGATGAATAAAGGAATAAATGATGGCTTCACAAAGAAAAACATTTAATGAAATAAATATAACACCTTTAACGGATATATTTCTTGTGCTGTTGATAATCATGATGGTAATAGCACCGCTGTTGGATCAACAGGGTTTAAATCTCGCCGTGCCTAACTTAATTGAAGTCCAAGATGAGATTAAAGATTCAAAATTAATAAAAATAACAGTAACCGATGAAGATAAATATTTGCTTGATAATGAAGAAATTTCTGCGGGAAATTTGCGTGAAATAATAGCGGAAAAGTCAAAAGAACTGCCTGACGGATTATTAATTATGACACAGAATAATGCTACACACGGTGCAGTTGTCAAGTTAATGGACGAAGCCAGAAACGGCGGTGTTACAAATATTTCATTAACCGAATATTAACTAAATTTTTATATTTTTTTCTTCATAAGATATTTGATAAGCGACTTTTTGAGCAGGTTGTTTATAATTGTCGCTTGTCGGCGGGATATCTAAAGATGTAATTCCGTCATATAAATAACCCTGTTGATAGAAATAAGATTTATACTGTATTTCATTAAATTTAATAAGTTTGCTCTTTTTTAAATTGGGTAACTTTGTTTGGGAAATTAAAGTTAGAGATGTTTCAGGTTTGTTATTTCCGTTTTCACATAACGAATCAACAAAGGCATCCGTTTCAACAAAAGTATCTTTGATAAGAATATTTTTTGTTGTATCACTGTAATCTTTATTTGATTTAATCATTTGTCGTTTCAATGCCTGATTTTCGGCTTGAGAATTAACCTGTTCCAGTTCGTTTCCGCAGAGCAGAACTCTGTTCCCGTCAAGTTTTGTATATATTTTTATTCCTGACATTCCGTTATAATCGGGAATAACTGATTTAAAAAAGTTTTGAATTTTAACTGACTGCTTTTTTGAGTATAAAGGATTATTTTTTGAATTAAGAATATCTTCAAAAACTTTGACAGATTTATTATATTTTTTATTTTTTGTGTTGTAAGGTTCAACATTGTGTACATTTAAACAAATAGCTGAACCGAAATTTTTAGAATTCAGATTATTTGTAATTTTCATAAAGTTTCCTTTTTATTAACAAGTATAACTGTTTGGGCCGCAATTGATTGTTTATGTCCGACGGAATCTTGTTCTTCCATTGTCTTGGCTTTTATTGAAATAAATGATACATCAATATTAAGGCACTTAGCAAGATTTTCTTTAATTAGCGGAATATAATTTTTCAACTTTGGTTCCTGAGCAAAGATTGTAGAATCAATATTATTTAAATAATAATTTTTAGATTTAATCAAATCATAAGTATGTTTTAAGAGAATAAGACTGTTAATATCTTTATATTTATCATCAGTATCAGGGAAGTGAGTACCGATATCTCCGCAGGCCAGAGCGCCCAGCAGTGCATCAATAATTGCGTGCGTAAGCACATCAGCATCCGAATGACCCAATAATCCTTTATCATAAGGTATTTCGACTCCGCCGAGAATCAGCTTTCTGTTCTCGGTTAATTTATGAATATCAAATCCCTGACCGATTCTAAACATCTTTCTTCCCCCATACAAATTTATCTACGGCTTTAACGAAACCGTCATTTAAAACAGAATCTGTAATAAAATCGGCAGCGGCCTTAATCTCATCCGTTCCGTTAGCCATAGCAACACCCACACCTGCAGTTTTAACCATTTCTATATCATTATTCTGATCACCGATTGCCATTACCTCTTTTTCCGTAAACCCGAGATATTCCGCCAAAAATTTTATTGCAGTGCCTTTTGTTGCATCCTTATTTGCTATTTCACAAAAGTAATCAAAACTTTTAACTACATATATTTCCGGATACTTATTTTGTAATTCCGTTATAAAATTATCAATAAAACGGGTATCATATTTTATGGCAAGAAGCTTATTCAGTTTTGAAAAATCAAGTTCATTAAAAGATTTTACGAGAAAATAATCTATTCCCTTATCGCCAATATAGTCCTTAATATATTTATTATCGTTTTCCACATAAAGTTTATCTTCAACATAAACATTCAGGTGAATATTTCTTTTTCTGCAATCATCTATAATTTGTCTTGCAATATCCTGATTAAGATATTTAACCAGAAGCACCGAACCGTCGTAAGAGTTAATAAGGGCGCCTTGATAGCAGATAAGCGGGCATTTTATACCGATTAAGTCAGCAATATATTTTGCACTTGAATAAGTTCTTCCCGTTGCTATAGCAACATGAATACCGTTTGACACCAAATTTTTAATACATTTTTTAACATTTTCGGAAATACCGGTTTCGGGAGAATAAATAGTTCCGTCAATATCAGTAACTACCATTTTAATCATATTTTATAAGCCCTCATAAGTGCTGCAATTGTTTTAGCATCATTGATTATACCTGATTTAATCATTTCAAAGACTTCGTTTTTATCAATAGCCTCGAAATCAATAATTTCACCTATATCAGGGTGTTGTTTTGTTTTTAAAAGATTAGATGCCTGAAACAGATATAGTTTTTCGGTACAAAAACCCGGCGAGGTCCAAATAAAACCGAGAGATTTCCAGTTTTGAGCAATATATCCCGTTTCTTCTTCGAGTTCACGTTTTGCTGCATCAAGTATTGTTTCGCCCGGTTTATCAAGTTTTCCTGCGGGAAGTTCAAAAAGCACCTCAGCGGTCGGATATCTGAATTGCTTAACCAACAATATTTTACCGTCTAATTCTGCGGCAATTACGACTCCGCCATTATGATGAACAACATCTCTGAATGTTTTATACCCGTCTGATAGAGTAACTTCATCACGGGTAACCGAAAATATTCTGCCTTTATATATTTCCTGCGAGTTTAATTTAGTTTCAAATAATTTATCCATACATAAATTATAATATAAATGAAAAGATTTATATTATAATTTATATATGAACAAAAAAAATATAGTAGGATTTTGGGGTTATCCCCATCCGGAATTAATTAATAAAACTAAAAAAATGTATCCCGATGCACAATGGATAGATTTTGACATAGATTACGGATTTGAGAAAACGGATATTTTACCCGAGTCATATTGTGCGATAATAAAGAATATAATAAATGCCGCATATCATTATAAAGATGATATATCCGTAATTTTAGCGCCCATCGGGAAAGATAAATGTGACAGCGGCTGGTTTGCGGCCGAAATTTTGAAAGATTTAGGGTTTAATGTTGAAACAAGCATATTTGAAGAGTTGTCATTCAGACGGGAAATTAAAATTTCAACATCGGATTTATCACTGAGAAATAAAATAGAATATATAACAAAAGGGATATACAAAAAGGAAGATATAGAATTTAAACAGAGCAAAGCGAAGTTCGGATTTTGGGGGGTACCGCCAAACGACTTGTCTATATTGGAATTATTCCCGAAGGAAACACATGTATACGGCTGGAGCCGCTGCGTTGAAGCTATGGTTCCTGCTGATATTAAGCTTGAAATGTATGTAGATAAAGATGTACCGACTGTATTTTATGCGCAGTCTTTTTGTTCAAAAGCTCAGCTTGCAAAATATCTGGCGGATAAATACAACGGTTTATATATTGATATGGATGATACGGCTACAAACTCCACAAAAGCAAAAATAGAAGCTTTCTTGAGGTTAAGATGATTGTAATAGATGCTGGTACAACCTGGTCAAAAATTATAGAAAATTCAGATTCCGATTATATGAAAAATTTTTCATCATTCAAAGTAAAAGATGAAAATAATTTAAAGTATTATATAATGCCTTCAAACAAAGTAAATGAAACAGATTTTAAATTTGACAGAGCAACGGGGCATATGTCAAGACAACTGTTAAAAAACGAAAACGATTATGAAAATGAAGTTATAGCTTTAATTAAGGGATTTAGAGATAAAATAAGTGAAGACGGAATAATACTTGATATGGGAAGCCGTGATTGTAAGTGGGCTTTATATAAAGACGGAAAATTTAAAGATTTGGATTGGAATAATTCCTGCTCAAGTTCAACGGGAGCTACCGTTGAAATGCTTTTAAAATTTTATTCCTTAAATGCGCGGGATATCAAATATAATAAAGACAAATATATAATAACCTGCGGCATTTTCGGCTTAGAAAAAATAATGGATGACATAGCAAACGGTGATGCCGCAAAAACCGCAGTCGCAAAGTTTATTCACGGTATTGCATACAATGCTTGGGTTTTCGCGAAAAAACCGAAAAAAATATATTTATCGGGCGGTTTTTGCGAAAATGAATGTTTTACCTCTTCTTTAAAAAATTATTGTGAAGTAATAACTATGGGCAGATTTTTATTGTGTGAAGGTATTTTAAACGACTGACAAAAAAAATATTCATACGTTTTATATGAAATAAAGGAGAAGGGTATGAAAGTATCAAATATAAATTCCCAAACTTCATTCGGCAGAGTTTATGCCGTTGCAGGCAGTCAAGAGCAGCTCAATGAGTTAAAAAACAGAATTAAAAACAATAAAGGCGAATTAATTGTTTTACAATCCACAAGTTTATATAATGATAAATATTGCAGAGCATACGGTCAATGTGCCGATGCAGTAAAAGAAGGTAATGAAATCGCATTTTTCGTAACCGGAAAAAAAGATAACAAAAAAATCAGATATATGGAAAGCGGCTGGAGCTCACTAACCGGTATCAGCCGGCATATCGACAGATTTATACAACTTGGCGATATTGAAAGCACCGCAAAGAAAATATCAAAAGATATGCGCAAATAATTACAATATATCAACCGGATCTATATCCGTAATTATTTTTATATCATCAGCGGCTTTTGTATTTTTCATTAATGCCGAGATTATATAATGTCCCTTTTTGCCCAATTTATTCTTAATAATAATTTGAAATCTGTATTTGGTATTAATCTTATGGATAATACAGTTCATTGGACCGTGTATTTGAATATATTCTCCGAGTTTATATTTATTGATATGTTTTGTAAAAATATCCGCCACTTCATTGGCACACAATTCCGCTCTCTTTTCATCAACGGATGAAAAAACAATTTTTATAATTTGACAAAAGGGCGGATAGTCAAATATTTCACGGCGTGAAATCTCATTTTTATAAAACTCATCATAATTTTGTTCTTTCGCATTTTTAATAGCATACAAATCAGGATTAAAGGTTTGGAAAATAACCCTGCCTTCAAAGTCACCGCGTCCGGCTCTGCCTGCCACCTGCATTAAAAGCTGAAATCCCCTTTCGCTTGAGCGGTAATCGGGAAGCATAAAGCTTATATCCGCATCCAATACCCCAACAAGTGTAACATTTTTGTTATCTAAGCCCTTCGCAATTATTTGTGTGCCGATTAATATATCTGTTTCACCGTTTTGAAAGCGCTCTAAAATATCTATATATTTAGTTTTAGACGACAGTGTATCAGAGTCAATTCTTTCGATTTTTGACTTTGGAAAGAGCTTTTGAGCAATACTTTCAATTCTTTGAGTTCCCATGCCGGACATTTTTAGTGCATCAGAACCGCAAGACGGGCATTTCTTGGGCAGAGTTACCGATTTTTCACACCAATGACATTTTAAAGTTTTATCAGAATTATGATAAACCATAGGAATATCGCAGTTTGGACATTTAATGACCTCACCGCAAGTTTCGCATTGAACGCTTGTATAATACCCTCTGCGATTTAGCAAAAGTATAATTTGTTTTTTATTATCAAGTGCTTCAATAACAGCATTTATAAGGGTATTAGAGAAAATACTTCTTGATTCTTTATAGAATTCCTGCCTCATATCAACTATTGTAACTTTAGCCAAATCGGCACTGTTAAATCTGTTTTTTAAAGTGATAAGCCTGTTTTGTGAACCGGCTTTATAATAAGAAGCAACATCGGGTGTTGCGCTGCCTTTTACAAGTGATGCTCCGTATATTTCGCAAATTTTTTCAGCTGCAAGCCGAGCATCATATCTTGGTGCAGGGGATGTTTGTTTATAGGTATTTTCATGTTCTTCATCAATAATAACAAGTCCGATATTTAATAAAGGCGCAAATACGGCAGAGCGTGCGCCTATAATTATACGGATTTTATTATCTCTTATTTTATTCCAAACATCGTATTTTTCGCCCTCTGATATACTGCTATGCCAAACGGCAACAATTTCAGAGTCAAAACGGCGTATCAGCCTTAATGTCAATTGGGAAGCCAAAGCAATTTCAGGTGCCAGAAACAGAATGTTTTTCCCTTCATCAAGAGTTTTTTGTATAAGTTTAAAATATATCTCGGTTTTCCCTGAACCTGTAACCCCGTTTAACAATATTGGTGTCGTTTTCGTTGAATTCATTTTTTCTAAAATCAGCTCATAAGCTTTTTGCTGTTCATCGGAAAGCTTTGGCGGGTTATCTTTTCTTACATTTTTAAAAACCTCCAACGGGTTTCTGTAAACCTGTTTTTCCGCTATATCGATAAAAGTGTCTTTTTGCAGTTTTAATATGGTTGCACGGGTTGTTTTTACCGTTTTTTCAAACTCAATTAAATTGTACTGTCCGCCTAATTCTTCAAGTTTTTGCAGTTTTTCAAGCTGTTTGGATTTAGCACCTTCCTTTGTTTTTAAAATAATATACTTTTGGCTTTTTTCCTTTGTATTTTCTTTTAAAAACTTCATCGGAACAGCCGCCTGAATAACCGTATTTATATCACAGCAATAGTAATTACTAATCCAATCAAGAATTTTTAAATATTCAAGACTGAAAACCGAGCGCTTATCTATTATTTTTATTATTTTTTTTGCTTTAATGCCTTCTTCCAAATAATCGGAAAACCCGACAACGAAGGCGAGAATATTACTTTTACGTTTTCCGAACGGAACTAAAACCGCCTGTCCTATTTTAATTTCCTTCTTCAATTCCTGCGGAATAAGGTAAGAAAACGTTCTTGTACCAAGATTATTAACATCAACAAGACACAGGGCATACTTACCCGATATGCCCTGATTAATATTCTCTTTTTTAATATTATCTTCCATTTATATATATGATACTAATTAATATATTTTTTTGCAAACAAAGGTGTAAATACTTCCCAAGCCTTTGCATTCGGATGCCAGTCTGCAATATCTTCTTTTAATTTATAATTTTTATCAAAATAAAACCCGACTACATCCTCTGTCCTTACTATAATAATATCTCCTTTGGATTCTTGAGCCAATTCGTCCCAAATTTTAGATTTTTGCATTTCTAAGTCAAATTTTATATTTACAGGATTATACATATAACCAATTTTTTCGTCATACAAAATAATTATAAATTTTGCATTAGGGAAATTAACCTTTATTTTGTTATAAATAAACCTCATAATAAATTTTAAAAATTTGCTTGAATTTTCAAGATTTGAAGGACTTAGAATATTTGCTTTTTTCAAAATTTTTGTTTCTTTGTAATAAATCATTATTAATTTAAATATAGGAATTTTAATTATAAATTTTTTTATTTTATTAGGCAGGGAAATATCCTCATTGTCAATAAACAAATTTTCATAATTTCTATATAACCTTTCAATTGCCAAATATCTGTTAATATGATCATACATGTAAATATAAATAACATATTCGGTATTTTTTATATTTTCATAGTTGTCAACATTTATAAATAAAATGCTATCTAAACCATCAATTCCGCATTCAGAAAAGTTATATATTGGTCTTTTGGTTATATTTGAAAGTTTATATGAAAAACTGTCTTCTTTTTGCAGTCCATGTCCGTATGCATAAGAACATCCCAAAACGACAATAGGCTTTTTAGAATAATTTTCACCAAATTTGATTCTTTTTTCACCGCAATATTTTTTAAAACTGTTATCATTATAATCAAGGTGTTTTACTGTTGCTTCTTCAGTTTCATAATTTTTAACATCCAATTGATAATTATCTTTAAATTGGTATTTATAATGATTTCTGATAAAAGGAATAAAGCTGTAAATCTTTTTATCAATAACTAAATTTATAAAATAGAATATACAGCCTATTAACAATATATTAAATATTATAATTTTAATTTTCTTCTTCAACTGTTAGAAGTTCCTGCATGGCTGTTTCTACCGCATCTTTTAACGTCATTAAATTATCTGGAGATACCGTAACTCCTTTTTTTGTCGGGAGCCAATTTGCACCGTCATCTGTCGTATAATAAATTCTTAAATCCAGGTATTTCTTTTCTTTGTATGAATTAATACTGATTTGAAGCTGTTCAGTCGCGTTTCTCGGTATTGTAGCCAATATTTTTGCATCATCTGCCATTTTTTATCTCCTTATATATTAAGTGTTACATTATAATTCGGAATTTCAAAAATCCTTTTATCCCCATCTTTATCGGTAAATTTAAGGTATTCTTTCATGGATTTATCTTTAGCATTATTGTAATAATCTTCGGATATTTTTGCAAGATATTCATTGTTCATTTCTCCTGAATAATTACCTAAAACTCGTGCGAACTCAGCTATATCATCTTTTTTACTGCCCGCACCGTAAGCTTTTGTTTTAGCATCGGTTCCTGAGGGGCGGATTTCAATAAATTTATCGCTAAATTGAAGATAGGTTCCATCTCCTACGAATTTTATATCAGTCAAATTGTCAAAATTTAAGGTTTTAAAAGTTGACTTTAAAATTGATTTTATTTGTTCCAAAGATATTTTGCCGTCGAAATGAGCCAGAGCCATTGTTAAGTAGAACAAATCATTCTTTGTTCTTAAAGTTTCACCGTCTTTTTTTGCCTGTGTAAGCTTTACAATATCGGGTTCAGACTCATTATAGTATGCGATATCTTCTCTTATATCATATTTAGCGATAATTTGATTAGACGTAAATATTTCATCAAGCGCCTTAGATAGAGTTTTATCATCTTTTTCAAGCTGACTTGCAAGAGCCGAAGCAACAATAATGGCTTCCGATGCGCTTTTTTCTCTCATCGCTATTGCAATTCTGCCGGATTTGGATTTTATTAAATCTTCGCTTCCTATAATCATACCGCCCGATTCTTCGCCGCCAAAGAGCATTCTGGGGTTTTTGCCGAGATTTATATTTTTGCCTAAAACATCCGTAATAACAACATCTTTTTCGGGGTTATTAATTATCTGCCATTCGACTTTTTTCATTATGTTCGCTATTTCTTTAAAGCCTACGGGGACATTTACTACTTTAACTCCGTTAAATTGAGCCCATTCATCCCAAGCTTTAGCACTTGCAGTTGTCTTTATTATAAATCTTGGGTGTTTATCCCATCTGTTTGAAGCCTTTAACTGTTTTGCCCAAAAGTCCATAATTAATAAAAATGCCTGATTTGCGCTGTATACACATAAAATCCTGCCCTCTTCCAGCGGAGTATAGTTAATTCCCGTTTTATCCAAAAACGGTATTTGGTCTTTATTTTCAATCTGGCAGACGGTTAAACGGTCGTGGTCGGGGTCGGTTATTAA
Source organism: Candidatus Gastranaerophilales bacterium (assembly GCA_947630355.1). Classification (GTDB taxonomy): domain Bacteria; phylum Cyanobacteriota; class Vampirovibrionia; order Gastranaerophilales; family Gastranaerophilaceae; genus Avigastranaerophilus. The sequence goes on from CANRHJ010000044.1 coordinate 11,360, forward strand.
GACAACCGTACCTATGGGATATTGTTTAAGTTTTTCGCCGTAGTTTAGAGTATTTATAACGGGGAAGAAAGCTTTTCCATCCTTATCTTTTGCAATTACCGTTGCATCTACGGAGTAATCATAAAAGCATTTATTACCTTTAGGGTCGGTGTCAAATTTACCTATCCCGTGAAAGAAGGGATCTTCTTCAATATTCATCCAAACAAATTTTTCTTTAATTTGAAAAGCATCAAGAAGCTTGCTTAAAGTGTTATAAGCGCTTCCGCCCACGTTTTCAAGTATAATTTTTTCTTTTAAATTACGGATTAAATCAAGATTTGCTTTGTTTGCGACACCCTTTTCAAGGTATTCACGGTATAAATCAATACCGTTATTTATGGTTTTCATAAAATCTTCGTTAATTAAAGGATCATCAGCCTTAGCAATTTTGATATCATAAGAGCCGTTTTTTCTTACAGTTTCAAATATTTCTTTTATTTTGTTAACAAACTCCATAGATTCTTCCGGCAGATATTGGCTTCCTTGCGAATTTAAATCTTTAGTTGCGTTTTTAACGCTTATTCCGTGACTTGAGGTTATGTATTCCCCGCCCAATAAATCGAGCTTAAAGCATAAGAAAGAAGCGAGCCAAATCGGCATTGTTTTTCTTTCATAAGCCGTGAGAGTCTCAATACCTTGTGCTGCCTGAACTCTCACAATTAAATCAAGAAATTTATCGGAATTATACCTGACTTCACGTCCGGCAAGTTTTAAAAGCTTTTTACCTTCGTATTTTTCTTTGGCTACTAGTGCTTTAGCGTATGTTGCAAGCATTATACCCATTATATTAATAGGAAATCTTACGTCATAGGGGTATAAAATATTTTGAGGGCCTCTAATTCCCGCCGTTGAAACGGCAGCTTCTTTTTCATAGTTTTTTAACCAGTTATCAAGGTCGAGTCCAAGCGGGTTATCATTTGCATCATAAGGCATTAAATGTTCTTTTTTTAGTGTAAATACAAATTCATTTTTGTTTTCAATATCAATATATTTATTGTTCTTTATATAATCAGGCGTATTTTTTTCCACAGATTTATAAAGTTCTTGTTCTAATGTTTGACTGTTCATTAATATCCCCTTAAAAATTCTTTAATTATGATACTAAACATAAAAAAATATAACAAGTACAAAAATACTTTTGTTTATATTACAATATTACGGTATATGAAAAACAGGTGGGAAATATGGCAGAGAGTACAAAAAACGATTATAAAAACAGTATAAATTTACCTAAAACTACGCTTGAAATGAGAGCAAACGCGGTTCAAAAAGAGCCTTTAACTCAAAAGTTCTGGGAAGATAATAAAATTTATGAAAAAAATCTTGCAAAAAGAGATAAAACAAATGTCTTTGTACTTCATGACGGCCCGCCATACTTAAGCTCGGATAAAATCCACGTAGGAACGGCATTAAACAAAATTTTAAAAGATATAATTATTAAATACAAATCTCAAAGAGGCTGTTATGCACCTTATGTGCCGGGTTACGATGCACACGGACTTCCTATTGAAAATG
>CANRHJ010000045.1 GCA_947630355.1 Candidatus Gastranaerophilales bacterium
AAATTTTATAAAACAGAACCCAATATTCAAATATTTGCCGACGGCGAACACGTAGGTTTACCTGACGGTCAGATGGGAAATTCCGAAGTAGGACACTTAAATATAGGTGCAGGCAGGATTGTTTATCAGGAATTAACTAAGATTAATAAAGAAATTAAAGACGGAAGCTTCTTTAAAAACGAAAAGTTTTTAAATGCAGTTGAACACGTAAAGAAAAATAATTCATCGCTCCACTTGTACGGTCTTGTATCAACAGGCGGAGTTCACAGCTCACTAGACCACATACTGGCTTTAATAGAATTTGCAAAACAGCAAGGGCTTAAAAAGGTATATTTTCACGCATTCTTAGACGGACGTGATACACCTCCTAAGAGTGCGGTTGAATTTTTGCAAAAAGTTGAAGATAAATTAAAAACGGCGGGATTACCTCCTGTAGCATCAGTTTCAGGCAGATACTACGCTATGGATAGAGATAACCGCTGGGAAAGAATTGAAAAAGCATACAATATGCTTATCTTAGGCGAGGGCAATAAAGCAGAAAGTGCAGTTGAAGCGGTTAAGGCTTCTTACGAAAAAGGTGTAACCGATGAATTTGTTGAACCGACAGTTATTGATATTCCAAATTCACGCATAGAAGATAATGATGCTATAATTTTCTTTAACTTCCGTCCTGACCGTGCAAGAGAAATCTCAAAAGCAATAAACTTTGAAAACTTTGACGGCTTTAACCGCAAGGCGGTAAGGAAAAACATATACTATGTAACCTTTACGCAGTACGATGCAACATTTCCGTTCCCTGTCGCATTTGAACCTCAAAAACTCACAAATATTTTAGGCGAAGTGTTGGATAAAAACGGAATAAAGCAGTTTAGAACGGCTGAGACCGAAAAATACGCTCACGTTACTTTCTTCTTTAACGGCGGAGTTGAAGCACCAAACAAATTAGAAACACGTGTTTTGGTTAACTCGCCGAAGGTTGCAACTTATGATTTGCAGCCTGAAATGAGCGCTCCTGAAGTATGCGAAAAAGTTCTAGGCGCTTTAGATAATGATGAATACGGGTTTATATTAGTTAACTTTGCAAACCCTGATATGGTAGGTCATACAGGGGTTATGGAAGCTGCTGTTAAAGCATGCGCTACAGTTGACACCTGTGTAGGCAAGATTGTTGAAAAGGCAAAACAAAAGGGTGTTGCCGTTGTATTAACAGCCGATCACGGAAACGCAGAATATATGGAAGATAAAACCACTCACGCTCCCTATACGGCACACACAACAAACCCTGTTCCGTTATTTGTTATGAATGCGGGTGATATAAAACTTAAAGAAACAGGCGCATTGTGCGACATAGCACCGACCGTTCTTGATATAATGGGTATAGAAAAACCAAATGAAATGAGCGGAAATTCACTTATAAAATAAATTTTAAAGCCCCTTAAATGGGGCTTTTATTATAAATTTAATTCTTTTGCCAGAGCAGGTACTATATCTTGCCAAGCTTTTGCATTGGGATGAGTATCTCTGTTTGATATAAGATATTCCAATTCGTTTAAATCAACATTTAAAATATCTTTTGCTTTAATTACTATAATTCCTTCTTTTTCAAGTTCTTTAAAAATTTCATTATTGTCATTTTGATACAAAAATATTACAAATTTAATATCACCAAATCTGTTTTTAAGTTCTTTATATATTTCATCCATATACAATTTAAATAATTTTTTGTCATTTTTAAATATGCCCCAATCGTACAAGGTATATGTTATTTGTCTGATTATATATAATTTATTCAACCAAGCAGGCTGGTTATAGTACTGTAGTTCTGTATAATTATTTTTTGCTATAAATACGGGAACTCTATTTCGATAATTTGAATATAACCGTTTATAATGTTCACTCATATTTGTATATATAAAGTACTCCGGTTTGCTATCTTTAGGTATTAATGTATATAAAACATCGGTATTTCTTAAAATATATAGTATTTCTCTGGGGGAACCGCCGGGTAGCCCCCAATTATATACACTCCTTTTTGTATAATTTGATAAAACAGAGTGAAAAGCTTCCTCATTTTTAAGACCAACACCATATGTAAATGAACAACCGGCTATAATAATATCTCTTTTTTTATGTTTGTTTTTTGAATCAACTGAAGATTTATAAATTGCAGGTTCGCGAAATCCATATGGGGGAGGGGAAAAATATATCAAATTAAATTTTGAAAAATAATTCACGATATTACGTTCTATTAATCCATTAATTAGTTCTAACTTATTTCCTGCAGTATGTCCAGAAAAAATAAAATCATTCTTTAAAGCGTTAAGAATACAACCAATTTCAAGTAATATAAATATAAATAAGCATACAATTATGTTTATAATAATTAGTTTAAATTTTTTCATATAATTCTTTAAGTTTAAAATTTATATCGTATGATATTATTATAATAAAGTTAATATTAAAAGGCAATTAAATGAATTTGACAAAGATAGAAGATTTACCGACAGTATATAGTGCAAAAGAAACCGAAGAAGCAATTTATAAATTCTGGGAAGATAATGAATGCTTTAAGGCTAATGCAAAAAGCGAGAAAGAACCTTATTCGATAGTAATACCGCCGCCGAATGTTACGGGTGTATTACACATGGGGCACGCTCTTGACGGTACTTTGCAGGATATTTTAGTAAGATATCACAGAATGTCGGGGTATGAAACTCTTTGGATGCCCGGTACAGACCATGCCGGAATTGCGACACAAAATGTTGTAGAAAAGAAATTAAGGCAGGAAGGCAAAACCCGATTTGATTTAGGCAGAGAAAAATTTGTAGAACTCACTTGGGAATGGGCAAACGAACACAAAAGCGCAATTTTAAATCAATTTAAAAGACTAGGGGCATCATTTGACCGTTCAAGGGAAAGATTTACTCTTGATAAAGGCTGTTCTGATGCTGTTAAAGAAGTTTTTGTTAAACTCTATGAGAAAAATTTAATTTATAAAGGTGCATATATTGTTAACTGGTGCCCCAGATGCCAGAGCGCAATATCCGATATTGAAACGGATTATGAAACCGAAAAAAGTAATCTTTGGGAAATAAGTTACTCGCTTAAAGATGAGCCGGGTGCAATCGTTGTTGCAACAACAAGACCCGAAACAATCTTTGGTGATGCGGCTGTTGCAGTTAACCCAAATGACTATAAATACAAAGATTTGATAGGAAAAACTGTTCTAATTCCTTTAACGGGGAGGGAAATTCCCATTATTGCAGATGACTATGTCGATAAATCTTTCGGAACAGGCGCGTTGAAAATCACGCCCGCACATGACCCCAATGATTACGAAGTCGGTAAACGCCACAATTTAAAACCGATTTGGGTTATTGATGAAGAAGGTAAGATGAAACATTGTGCGGAAGTTCATCCTGATATACAGGGTTTAACAAGGGAAGAAGCACGTAAAAAGACTGTTGAGCTTTTACAATATAATAACAGTTTGGTTCGTATCGTACCTATTGAACACAATGTAGGTAAATGCCAAAGATGTAATACTACAATTGAACCGTTATTGTCGGAACAATGGTTTGTCAGAATGGAACCGCTGGCGAAAGCTGCAATTGAAGCGGTTGAATCTGGAAAAATAAAATTTGTACCCGAACGCTGGACAAAAAACTATTTGGGATGGATGACAAATATCCGCGATTGGTGTATTTCCCGTCAATTATGGTGGGGACATCAAATACCCGCATACTATAACAACGAAACCGGAGAAATGGTTGTTGCCAAAGAAAATCCTGACACGAGTAAATATACTCAAGATTCTGATGTTTTAGATACTTGGTTTTCATCGGGTTTATGGCCGTTTTCTACAATGGGCTGGCCCAATACCGATGCGGAGGACTTTAAAAAATTCTACCCGACTTCAACTCTTGTAACAGGGTTTGATATTATTTTCTTCTGGGTTGCAAGAATGATTACAATGGGCGAAGAATTTACAAAAAAAGCTCCTTTCTCAACCGTTTATATTCACGGATTAATTCGTGATGAAAACGGGCAAAAAATGTCAAAATCAAAAGGTAATACAATTGACCCCGTCGGAATTATCGACAAATACGGCTGTGATGCACTAAGGTTTACTTTGACATCCCTTTGCACATACGGCGGTCAGGATATTAAAATCAGTGACGAAAAATTTGAATACGGAAGAAACTTCGCAAATAAAATCTGGAATGCTTCAAGATTTGTTTTGATGAACCTTAACGGCGTTGATAATAAAGAAATTGATTTTGACAGCCTTACTTTGGCGGATAAATGGATTTTAAACAAACTTAATGAAACCGCTAAAGAAACAAACGAAAATATTAAAGACTACAGAATAGGCGAAATGGCGCATACTTTGTATGATTTCTTCTGGAACTCATACTGCGATTGGTATGTGGAAATAGCCAAAATTCAGCTTCAGGATGAAAATTTAAAACTCAATACACAAAGAGTTTTAAGATATGTTCTTGATATGACATTAAGACTTTTACACCCTGTTATGCCTCATATAACGGAGTCTATTTGGCAGCTGTTACCTAAAAATACGGATGTAAAGGCTATTATGCTTTCAAAATATCCCGTGTATGAACAAAATCTTGTATTCACACAAGAAAATACTCAAATGGAACTTGTATTTGAAACAATTAAATCTTTAAGAAACGTACGTCAAAGCTTTAATATACCAGTTTCAACAAAAATAAATATTGAAATACTTGCTGCAAGCGGAGAAGAAGAAATATTTAAAAAGGTTGAAGCTTACATTCACCGTTTGGCAAGAGTTGAAGGTATAAAGTATGTTGATGAAGGACATAAAACGGAAAAACAATCGGCATCTGCCGTTGTAAGCAATTCTAAAATAATTATTCCGCTTGCGGGCTTGATTGATTTGAATGAAGAAATTAAACGTCAAAATAAAAAACTTGATAAACTTATAGCTGAAAAGAACAGTCTGCTAGCAAGAGTCAATAATGAAAAGTTTATGAACAACGCAAAACCTGAACTTATTGAACAAACAAAATCAAGAATAGAAGAAATTATAATTCAAGAAAAAGCAGTTAACGAACTTATTAACTCATTAAAATAAACTTATCAATTTTTGTTTTTCTTTTTATTGAAAATTTTGAAAAAAATTGGTATATTATTCTTGGTTAGTTGTTGAGTGAGGATTAATATGAGTAAAACATATACATTATATACAAGATCAAACTTTGACGGTTTGGTCTGCGCGGTTTTATTAAAAGAAATAGGCCTTATAGAAGATGTTATATTTGTGCATCCGAAAGATGTACAAGACGGTAAAATACACTTGACCGAAAATGATATAACGGCAAGTCTTCCGTATTCCAGCGGTGTTTATATGGCATTTGACCATCATTCAAGCGAATCAGTCAGAACGAAAAATGTAAGAGAAAACTATATAATAGAACCAACGGCACCGTCCAGCGCAAGAATTATCTATGAGTATTTCGGCGGAGAGAATAAGTTTTCAAATAATCTGTATGATTTAATGGAAGCCGTAGACAGAGCCGATTGCACAAGTTTTACTGAAGAAGACGTCTTAAATCCTTCCGGCTGGGTTCTTCTTAACTACCTTATGGACCCGAGAACTGGTCTGGGACGTTTCAGACACTTTAATATCTCAAACTACAATTTGATGTTAAAGCTTGTTGATTTATGCGCCGAAAAATCTATTGAAGAAATTATGCATGATTCTGATGTTGTTGAAAGAGTTGAACTGTACTTTAAAGAACAGGATGCTTTTAAAGAGCAGATTAAAAGATGCACGAATATCGACGGTAAAATCGCTCTTCTTAATTTGCAAAATGAAGAAATTATTCACGTAGGTAACAGATTTATGATTTATGCATTATTCCCGGAATGTAATATATCAATACACAAATTTGCCGGTAAAATGAATCAAAATACCGTATTTGCAGTAGGAAAATCAATCATTAACAGGTCATGCCCGATAGATGTCGGAGCGTTGATGTATGAATACGACGGCGGTGGCCATATGAATGCGGGAACTTGCCAAATAGATAATGATAAAGCAGACGAAACACTTAATAAACTTATTAATCAAATAAAAGAATTAGATCCGTAAAAAAGAGCCCTACTCGGGCTCTTTTTTTATACGCTCATGCCCAGCAGCTTTGTTTCTTTGTTTAATTTATCATCTTTTTCTACCCATATTTGCCGTATATTACAACTTTGATGCGATATGACAACTTTTTTACAAACAGCATAGTTTATATCAATAAAATTAATTTTATCAAGTTCTTCAATATGAAAATCCGATGCGCCGCAATTCGGACAAAATTTTGTATCCGGTTTGATTTCATCATATTCCGTATGTGATTTCCTTTTTATGTTGCAGCAGCTGCATCTCACCAAATACCACTTGTTCCTGACTAAAGCTCCGCAATCGGGACAGTATGCCTCATCTGATTCCGCACCGACATTTCTGTGTTTACACTCATGTTTGTGTTTAAAAAACTCAAATATCATACTTCATTTATAAGTATATTTTCCGCTTTGTCAATTTTTTTTAAAATATTTTTGCAAAATCGGGAAATACTTAAATTCGGCTGTGTGATATAATATTTACAATATAACCACATAAGGAGAGAACTTTGTTAGCCTGCATTTATAAAAAACATGGTGTTTTTGAACTCACGGAAAAACCTAAACCTCAAATTATTAACCCAAAAGATGCAATAGTTAAAATTACAATGAGCAGTATCTGCACAAGTGACCTGCATATCAAACACGGCTCTGTACCTAAAGCCGTTACGGGGATTACAGTCGGGCATGAAATGACAGGTATTGTTGAAGAAACGGGAACGGACGTTAAAAAGTTTAAAAAAGGCGACAGAGTAACGGTTAATGTGGAAACATTTTGCGGAGAATGTTTTTTCTGCCAAAACGATTTTGTAAATAACTGTACGGATGAAAACGGAGGCTGGGCGTTAGGCTGCCGTATTGATGGCGGTCAAGCGGAATATGTAAGAGTCCCTTATGCGGAACAAGGTTTAAATAAAATTCCGGACTCCGTTTCAGATGAACAGGCTCTTTTTACGGGCGATATCTTAGCTACAGGCTATTGGGCAGCTAAAATTTCCGAAATAAAAGAAACCGATACCGTACTAATTATAGGAGCAGGACCGACGGGAATTTGCACCTTGATTTGCACAATGTTGAAAAATCCAAGAAAAATTATTGTCTGCGAAAAAAATGAAACCAGAAGAAACTTTATAAAAAGTCACTACCCCTCTGTTATTGTCGCAAACCCCGAAAATTGCCTTGAAACAGTCATAAAGAAAAGCGAAAACGGGGGCGCTGATGTAGTAATAGAAGTTGCAGGGAGTGAAGACTCTTTTAAAACAGCTTGGCAATCTGCAAGACCTAATGCAATCGTAACCATCGCAGCACTTTACGATAAACCGATGATTTTACCGCTGCCTGATATGTACGGCAAAAATCTTATCTTTAAAACCGGCGGAGTGGATGCATGTGACTGCGATGAAATACTATCTTTAATTGAACGGGGGAAAATTGATACTACTGCATTAATTACTCATAAATTTCCGCTTAAGGATATTCAAAAGGCATACGAAATATTCGAAAATAAACTTGATAACGTCATAAAAATAGCAATCGTGAATTGAGGATTATATATGAAACAGTATTTTATAAATAAAAATTCGGATAATTTATTATTGTTTTTTACGGGCTGGGGCTGTGATGAATATGAATTTGAGCACCTTAAATCCGAGTCCGATGTTTTACTTTTATATGATTATTCGGATTTAAACTTGGATTTTGATTTTTCAAAATATAAGAAAATTAATTTAATTGCTTTTTCAGCCGGAGTTTTTGCCACATCAATTTTTAATTTCAGAAACTTTAATATAAGTAAAATTGATAAAAAAATTGCACTGGACGGAAATCCTTATTTATTTGACGAGTATTTCGGACTTTCAAAAGAAATGCAGAAAATACTTTATAGCGTAAATGAAACGAATGCGGACGAATTTGCACTAAACTTTTTGATAAAAACAGATGAAGAGCGGAAAAACTTTCGGCATTCAAAAAGAACGACACAAAGCTGCGTAAGGGAACTTGACTGTTTAAAAGAGCTGTATATAACAAATAAACAAAATATTAAAGATATATATGACATGGCAATATTTGGCGAAGATGACTCGATTTTCAATATTTCCGCCCAAAAAGAATTTTATAAAAACAGACTGCATTTTGTAAAAAATGCACGTCATAATATATTTTTTAGAATAAAAAATTACAAACAATTGTTTGACTTTTAATTAAATTTAAGAGCCGTAAGTTATGTTGGTGAAGCGTAACCCAACATTTAATAATATTTTAATTACGTCAGCTCAATACTTTGAATAAAGAAAATATTTTCCATATATCAATTTTCTTGATTAATAATATCTAATTTGATATAATTAACTCAAAATTAAGGAGAAAAATGTTATGAAAAGGCGCTTACCCCCCCCCACGAAATATGCAAAGGCTTGAGTTACAGCAACATAGAGAGAAGCCCAAACTCTAAAACCAAATACTCTGCCGAAATAAAACAAAATTCAAGGCAAAAAATTTTGAAAGGTTTTACATTATCTGAAGTTCTCATTACCCTCGTTATAGTTGGCGTTATTGCAGCTATGACTATTCCCGGAATAATTCAGAGTACCCAAGAACAAGAGTACGTTACTTCATTAAAGAAAGCATCTTCAATATTAAACAGTGCCATAAGTATGATTAAAGCTAACGAAGGTATTTCTCCTGACGAGTGGGGATTAGTACCCCCACGTGATATGTTATTAATAGATAAATTATTACCATACCTAAATTACGTGAAGGTCTGTAAATCAGGAGAAAATTGTCACAAAAATGATGTCTTCACTAAATCAAAGTTAAGAATGTCTAATCCTTTTTCCGACAGACCTGTTGTAGTTTTAACTGATGGTATGATTATTGGCGGAATAACTACCTCTCCAACTAATATTAAAATTGCAGGAAATGAAAGAAAAGAGCTGGCAGAGTTTATTGTTGATGTAAATGGAGATAGAGGGCCAAATCGTTTTGGTGTTGATAATTTTGTATTTATATTAACTAATGACGGAATTATCCCAACAGGGGGAAATTTTATCGGGCCCCCAACTGTTTGGCCTTATGACTTTGAAAACGGGTGTCTGAATTCCGATTCAAATGGTGGGGGTTGTACAGCTTGGGTGCTTACTCATTCCAACTTAGATTACTTACACTGTCCCGATAAAATCAGAGCCGGTAAAACTTCCTGCAAAGAAAAATAAATTTTATATAAAAAAGCACCTGTGGCTTTTTTATATTCTAAAATATTATTAATTGTTGGGTTACGCTCCGCTAACCTAACCTACGATTAATTTATAATACAAAAATATTTTAATTAAAGGAAGCTTTTACGGAGAATAATTGAAAATCGAATTGAAGAAACATCAAGGCGAGCGCTGTTTGAGCGAAGCGAGTTCGCGAGCCTATGCTGAAATTCAGATTTTCATTATTCGAAGTTTTAAGCTGACGTAATTAAAATAAAAATATTATTATTGTTGGGTTACGCTCCGCTAACCTAACCTACGATTAATTTATAATACAAAAATATTTTAATTAAAGGAAGTTTTAAGCCGGCTTAATTAAATTATTCTTAAAAGCCGTGTTAAACTTCACTAACCCAAGTTCGCTTTTATAAATTACTGATGTTATATAAATAATTTATGTAACATCAGGATAAATTTACAAATAAATGATATAATCTGTTATAAAGATATTTGAGAAAATATTGCGGACAATGAACATTACATAGAGAAGTTTAAGCGGAAATCTGTAAAGGCTAATCCTTTAGCTAAAGACGAAATGAGAATAGTTGAAAGTGAGTTACACGCTTAAACAAAAGAACTTCAAAAGGTCAGAGACAAAAATAAACAGATAAAGGTAAAAGTAAGATGATATTAAATATAATATTGCTCATAATAGGCTTAACGTTGTTATCAAAGGGAGCGGATTTTTTTGTTGACGGTTCGGGAGCTTTGGCAGCAAAATTTAAAATCCCGTCAATAATTATAGGATTAACGATTGTTGCAATCGGAACAAGTGCACCGGAAGCTGCCGTGAGTATAGGCTCTGCAATTAAAGGGGCAAACGGTGTTGCTATCGGGAATATTTTAGGAAGTAATATTGCTAATATTTTCTTAATTTTAGGCGCCACATCCGCAATATGTCCGCTCTTAATTAAGAAAAATACCATAAAATACGAAATTCCGTTTGTCTTATTTATAACACTTTTATTGTCTTTTATTGGCTATTATTACGGGAATATTTCAAGACTGAGTTCTGTTATTTTACTGATATTATTAATTATATTTTTTCTTTATTTATTTAAAATTTCAAAAGAAGTTGATAATTTTGAATTAAAAACGAAATCAATGGGAATGATAAAGATTATATTATATATAATCGGCGGACTGGCTGCATTAATATACGGAAGCGATTTAACGGTTAATTCCGCTATAGATATTGCTCACAGATTTAACATTTCAGACAGGATTATAGGTTTAACAATTATAGCAATAGGTACAAGTTTACCCGAATTAATTACATGCATTGTTGCAGCAATAAAGAAACAACCTGATATAGCAATAGGTAACATTATCGGATCAAATATATTTAATATTTTATTTGTATTGGGGGTAACAGGGGTTATAAAACCAATTGAATTTGATAAAGCCTTTTTATTTGACGGTATAATCGCAATATTATCCGTAGTCCTGTTGTATTTATTCACAAAGAGAACAAATCTCCTAAAAAGATGGCAGGGCGTATTTTTTCTATGTCTTTATTTTTCATATTTAGCTATGCTGATTATAAAATAGGATAATATAACATTTTAAGCGAAATGATTTTATTTTGAATGAAAATTTAACAAAAAAAAGCTCTTTTATAAAGAGCGTTAACTAGGTTAGTTTTGGTAGATAGTTGTTCAGTTTAGAATTTTATGTGTCTTACATTTCTTTAAATAACCCTGAATAATTTTTAATGCTTTTTTTGTTCAATAATTTTACAAATGTTTACAAAAAACATGTTTTTATCAAAAAATACTAAAGTTTTTTAAACTTATGCCGATTATAAAGATGTACATTCTGCGAGGTGATTTTTATGTATTATTATTCTGTTTGGCCCGGAGCTTACAGCTTTAAAAATGAAATAAAATTATTTACTGCTTGGTTTAAAAATCAAATGGATATTATCATTAAGAAGATAGAAGAAACAGAGAGCAAACTCGGTAAGTAAAATGGTATTGATAAGCGGTAATATTCCGTATATACTGTAATGGTATAGTATATTCGGAATATTATTGTGATTTCTCAAATTTTAACAGCCAGTGTTATAGGCCTAGATGTTTATAAAATTTTAGTTGAAGTTGATTTAAATAATTCGCTTCCGTCTATGTCGATTGTCGGACTGCCCGATATATCAATCAGCGAGGCAAAAGAGAGGGTACGATCCGCAATAAAGAATTCGGGGTTTGAATTTCCGAATAAGAAAATAGTAGTTAATTTGGCACCTGCCAATATAAAGAAAATGGGCAGTTATTATGATTTACCTATTGCAATAGGGATTTTGGCGAAAAATGGAGTGATAGAACAGAATAGTTTTAATGATACGGCGTTTGTGGGAGAACTATCACTGGACGGTTCTCTAAGGGCAGTAAACGGAGTTCTTCCGATAGCTGCCGGACTTATTAATCAGGGAATTAAAACTCTCATAGTACCGTATGAAAATGCAAAAGAAGCTGCTATTATTTCGGGATTAAACGTAATCGGGGCAGGAAATCTTATTGAAATAGTAAATCACTTTAATACAAATTCACCTGAACATAAATTAATATCTCCCACCATTGTAGATATAAATGAGTATATGAAAGACAATTCAGGAGAAAACGGAGTATATGATTTTAAAGACGTTAAAGGTCAGGCAAAAGCCAAAAAAGCGATGGAAATAGCAGCTGCGGGAGCACATAATTTGCTGATGTCAGGACCTCCCGGTTCGGGGAAAACATTACTTGCAAAATGTTTTGCATCAATTCTTCCTCCGTTAACATTTGAAGAATCTATAGAACTTACGAAAATATACAGTATAAGCGGACTGCTTAATCCGAATAAGCCGTTAATTACACAACGCAGGTTTAGGAGTGTTCACCATACAGCTTCCGCTATAGGCATTATAGGCGGAGGAACAAATCCGAAACCCGGTGAAATCACTCTGGCTCATCGCGGCGTATTATTCTTGGATGAATTTGTCGAATTTCCGAGAAGCGTACTTGAAGTACTCCGTCAGCCGTTAGAAGACGGAAAAATAGTTATTGCAAGAGCGAAAATGAGACTGGAATTTCCATCCGATTTTATAC
>CANRHJ010000046.1 GCA_947630355.1 Candidatus Gastranaerophilales bacterium
ATTGAAAATGATGTGGAAAAAGCAGCCGCAAAAATAAAAGAAGGTAAAGGCAGCGGAATTCTTGCAAGCAGTATGGATGATGAATCGTACGCATTTCACGCTCAATACATACCTAAAATAACAACGGAAACATTTAAAGATGTTAAAACAGGTGAAACAAATCAAGAAGAAGTTTTATGGACCGATAATTCTTGGGGCGAGTCTGAAAAAGACAGCTTTTGGAACGGACACAACGGGCATGAATATACGGATTACGGTTCCGGATACGGTTGGAAAGACGGTTTTATTTTAGATAAAAGTTACAGAACGGGTCAAAAAATAAGTACGTTAAAAAATGCTACAGGTGTTTCAAAAGAGGACGGGGAAAAATTCCCGTTGTTCAGAGATGTAATTTTACAAGGGATATCATATAAAGAAGAAGCCGAGTTATACAAATTAATAGAAGATATATGCAGAATAGGCAACGCATCTAAAGAAATCGGTGCTTTGGAAGAAATGTTGAAAAACGGGGACTATGTAAGAACCGATTATCTTGAAAACTTGGATAAAATGGCATCAGCCAGAACCGATGAATTGGAAAAACGTCTGGAAACAGAAATAAAAAGTAAAGAAGAATATGACAAACTGCCTGATAACGACAGCTTAAAATTTACAATGGAAAAATTAGCTCTGTATTTGGCAACGGAAAGTCCTTTACTTCGTGATTTTGTTTTGGAAAAAACTACTTTCGAAGAATTGAAAGGGTGTAAAGACGTATTTATTTATGCATATAAAGAACAATTTCTTGATATAACGGGTAAAAGTCAAAAAACTTTGGATAATATAGAAGTATATTTGACACCGATAATAATATCGGTTTTAAAAGAAATTGAAGCCAAATATAAAGAAAAATATTCGGATGATCTTCTTGATAATATAACTGCGGATATATTTGAATCGAAAGAGATAGGCGAAACCATAGATTTTACGCCAGATAAATTACAGAACAAGCTAAAAAATGCGGTAACAAAGGCTGCAGTTAAATCTTTTCAAAAGAAATCCGCTGCGGAATACTTTATAAAATCAATGCATAAACACGTTGAAGATGCCATAAACGAAAGATTCAGAATATCCTCTTTTGACTCATTTACGATAAAAAATTCATCGGTAAAAGATAACTTCATAAAATCAATAGATAAATATTTTAATCCAAAGACAGATGAAGAACTGCTTGAAATAGTAAAATCATTCCAATATATGGATTCATTGACAATAAACAAATATTTGGAAATGCTGACACCTGAGGACTTAGGCATAGATTTTAAAAACGGATATGAAGTATTAGAAAAATATAAGGCTCAGGACAGTGAAGTTCAAAATGCATTTTATAAAGTTGCGGGATTGGAAGAGATATATAAAAATATATCATCTCCCGCCGAAGAAATTTACAGGTCGCTTTATGTCATATTAACAGATTTGAATGTACAAAAATATATAAATAAGTTCAAAGGTGAAATGTTTGATAAATATAAGGTAAGACAAGCATTTCCGCAGCCGATGGTATATACAAATGATACGTTAACCAAACTGGGTTCGGATATGCTTGATGTTATAAAGGGGAAAGTCGAAACAATCAGTTTTTGCAATAATTTTTTAAATATTCTGTCTTTATACAACAAAATAACCGATAAAATTAACAACGGTGAATTGGGTAAATTAATATCAGGGAATAAAGAAATTGATATACGGGAAAATGCCGAGATATTAAATGAATTATACGAACAATATAAAGAATTATCCGAAATGACGGAAAATATGGAAGATTTATACGAAGTAAAAACAGTGTTAGATGCCATATTGAAGCAATTGGAAGAAGAAAATAATATAGACGGTGCCGAATTGGCCGAAAATATACAAGCTCTTCAGGAAGCCTTTGACAATTTGCCGGATATATATTATTCCTACGACAATCTTGTAAAACTAAAGACCAATGAATTACAATCAATTAAAAGAAATGCGGATTTGTATATAAGAACATCAATAGAACCGAAATACCGTGATAATGCATATACACTTATAAACCATATAGCGGATTTAATAAGGAAAAATGCTCCCGAAGAATATATTTTGGATGCGGAATATATGTTCTTAAATCTTGCAAAAGACAGACACATAACAAAAAATCCGACAGAATTGTTAAAGGAAATTGTAAAATCCTATCAAAACGGACAATCAAATACGATAGAATACGAAACGGAACGAAGATATCTTGAAAGTGCATTGAACACCGCATTATTAACTCGTGTTCAATATAAACTCGTAGAATGCCAGCATAACGGTTATTCATCAAAATTAAAAAACATATTGCCCGGAATTAGATTGGGTGAAAATTTTGAAACAGATATAACACAAAAAGACGGAATTGTTGCCGTAATTAATCAGCTGGCTTTCGCGGATGATGAATATGACACTCTCAATTTATTCTTAGACCAGACAGGTATGGGAAAATCTGCGATAAATGCACTGTTTGAAGATGATGAATTAGATAATATAGAAAAAGAAACAAAATCAAAATTTAATGAAATATTAAAGGATATAGCAGAATTTGATAAATTAAGGAAAATACATAAAAACTTCTTTAGCAAATCACATTTGAAAATTGACACACTTGAAGAAGGATTTGCTGCATTTGCCGATTATATTGAATCATTCAATTTTAAATCGGATATTATTAAAGATTATATTCAGTCGGTAAAGATTTCTCAGGTTATAGATAAAAGTATGGTAAAACAAAAAAAGGACATAAATAATATACTCGAAAATTATACTGAATATTTGCTTGAGAATCTGCAGTCACAAATTAACGACAGTATTGTTTATTTGTCCAATCTGTCAAAGATGTCGGCGGACAGGTTAAATTTAATATCAGCAATAAGATTGCCGCAAGACAGCGAAGAATATAAAAAACGTGAAGAATACCTGAATATTAAAAAATCTCATATAAAGAAGTATGAAACAATTATCAATAACAAACTGAAGCGAGTTGTTGAAAAAATAAATAATTAATCTAAATTTTTGAAAATCCGAAAAAAATATAGTAATATATTATCGGAAGGTGGAAAATGAAAAAGAATATAGCAATATTATGTATATTAACGGTAATAATCGGTATTTACAGCCCATGCCTGGCGTTAAATGTGGGTACATATAAAACAGAAACTGAATACGGGCTTTTAGACGGATTTAAAATTAATTGGAAAAGGAAAGACAAAACCCGGCCGTTTATTGAGCCGAGAGAAAATTCAACATTAAAAGATAAAGAAATTGAAATGCGCCAGTACCATGAAGATGAATACGAAAGAACAAAATATATGTATGAGGGTAAAGCTATAATATAAACACGATTATCATATATAAAAAAGAGGAAACTTAATGTTTCCTCTTTTTTGGTATTTATGTAAAGTATTATAATATGTTTGAAGTAATTGTAAAGTGGAATCTTGCAGTATCTCTGTCCATATTATTAGCGTAGTCAGGATATCTTCTGCCGATAGGGAAGCCCCAATACATGTTTGCAGACATATATTTTGTAAGTTTAACAACAATACCGGGACCTGCACTCATTAAGTACTGAGTATGGCTGGGATCTACGTTTGAAAATTGAAATCTGTTACCAATCCAGCCGATATCATAGAAACCTGCAAGCTGAATGCTGTCGCTGATGAACTTATATTTTTCGGGTAATATAGCTCTGAAGCCCGGAATTGGGAATCTGTATTCAAAGCTTGCATTCATACCGTAGTCACCGATAAAGAAGCCTTCGTCGTAGCCTCTGACGGATGAAATACCACCGATTTGCATAGCTTCTGAACCCCACAAGTTCCTGTTAGCATACTGTCCGTTAACTTGTAACAACATTAACTGATTTTTTGGTAATACTTGTAAACGTGCAACACTTGCGTTAACTTTGACGAAATTATTGCTCGGTTTTGTTCTGTCTTTGTTGTAATCAGAAGCATCAATAGGAATACCGCCTGCAACGGATGTATTAAATAACCATCTGCCGTAGTAGTCATCTTTAATATCGGTTAATGTACCCCTTAGAACTCTGGTTCTGTAATCATGCAAGAAATAATCTATTGCCTCATGACCGGAAGACAAATCGGTATTTCTTAAATCTAAAGTAATATCACCATATAATCTGAAATCATCGCCTTTAGCCAATCTTCTTGAAACTCCGATGAATACGTCATGTGATTCACCTTTGATATTATAAGGTTTTAAAGCTTTTCCGAGATGAACGTTAGAATAAGAATAACCTAAGTTCAATCTTGTATCGTTTTTAGCGATAGGAATAGAGTACATACCGCCTGCACCTAAAGAACGTCTTGATAATGCAACAGTACCCATTAACGTGTCGCCGTGACCGGTAACATCATGAAGTCCTGCGTATAAAACGCCTCTTTGAGTACCGATAGCTTCTCTTCCCTGATTATCATATCTTAAGTCGAAGTTAAGAGGAAATCTGTCCTTAACATCAAGTGCAACATCCGAATATTCTTCCGATTCTTCGTTATCAGCAAACGATACGGAACCTTTCATATATTCTTCAGCCGTCATTTCAGTAAGAGCGTTTCTTACATCTTTAACGTTTAATACTTTATTCGGTGCAATATGATTATCTTCTAAATAGTGTTTATTAAGATAGGAAGAACGTTCCCATTTGCCCGGGTTGATTTGAACGTTACCGTATTTACCTTCTAATATTTTTATTTCAACAACACCGTTTTGAACTTTTTGAGGAGGAAGATAAGCTATGGTAGAAACATAGCCCTTTCCTTGATAGTAATCGGTAATTTCATTTGCAGACATGATTAATTCATTAATAGTAACTTCCTGTCCGATTTTGAAATCAACCAATCTTCTCAATACATATTCGGGGAAAACGGTATTTCCCGTAATTTTAATTTCTTTAAGAACAAAAGAAACCTGTTCCGTATTAAGTAAATCCATCTTTTTTTGTATGTCAGCTTCAACATACGCCGGATCCTGTGTTTCTACGTATTTTGTTTTTGCCTGATATTGCTTTGTCTGTACAAACGTTGAGTTGTCGATTGAACCGGCATCATAACCGCCTACGTTCGGAGAAAAGTTTCCGTTCGGAGTTATGAAACTCGAATCTGCGCTAAAACCGCTAACGCCCATTAATAACAAGGCACAAACCAGTGACGATTTAGATAATGATTTTTTCATTGTTCCACTCTCTATTATTAATTATTATTCTACTTTACATTACATTTTACATGATACTACGGAAAAAATAAAATAAAACTTTTATTACTATAATTTTATAATATTCTTACGAGCCTGCATATAATTCAAATATATGAAAAATAAACATGCTTTAATTTGCTCATTTAATAAAAAAATGCATAATATATCTTTACATTTGAATTTCGAAATATATACTTTTTATCTGTTTCCGCCCATCCGTCCGTATGTACATCGCATCTTCGCTCTTCTTCGCACAAAAACCCGCAAAGTTCATTAATCATTATCCTATTTGTAACACCTTCTGTAAATCCGCAAAAATATACTCAAACAATTTTTCCCGAAACGCTCGGATATAAGACCTTATAAACCAATAACTGAGCCGTTATAAGCAAATGTAACAAATTATTAAAAAACTAAGCCAAAAATGTAAATTTATCAGACATAATTTTTTTTATATAGTATATATAGGATATATTTGAATTATAATTTTAAGAGAGATTTAATTTTTAAAAATATGTAACAATAAAAAAACAATTCGTAACAAAACATTTCTAATTAGCAATTTTTTTTTTCAGGACATTTTAAAAGAGTATAACAAGTTAACAATAAAACATAAAATAAAGGAAGAAGAATATGAAAAAATTATTAAGTACAACAATTGCAGCAGGTATTTTAGCTACAGCATCATTTGGTTCTTGTGCATTAGCTGATGTAACGGCAAGTACATTACCTAAATTCAATCATGCTGACGGTGCAAAAGTTACTCAAGACAATTTGGATATGAACGTACAAGTTCAAGGCGGAAATGGTGCATTGGGCTCCGTATATTGGGACAATTTCAATGTAGGTAAAGATGCAAGAGTAAATTTTGAATTCACTAATCATAACCAAACTGCATTAAACGTTGTTGACCAAGCAGGCGGTTTATCACAAATCTACGGAAGATTAACTTCATCAGGTTGTGAAGGCTGCGGATATGCAGGAACAGGTAAAGTTATCTTATTAAACCCCAACGGTGTTTTATTCGGCGACGGTGCCAATGTTAATTTAAACTCTTTCACTGTTTCTACTTTTGACGGAAAATATAACAAAGACGATAATACATTAGTTTTAGACAGAAACGGTAAAACTTCACCAAACGGAATTGTTGTAACTGATGGTGCTACAATATACGGTGATAAAGCAGTTAACTTCATATCAGATAAAGTAAATCTTTATAAAGGTTCTCAAATATCAACAAATCTCGGTAAAAACTTTAACTTAGAAGATACGGCTTCAATGGGTAAAGTTAAAATTGTTACTGCTGACGGTGTTACATTTACATACTATGATAAAGGTGCCGTTAAAAAAGTATCTGATTTTAAAGCATCAAAAGACCAAATGAATATCCAAGTTAACGGAAGTATTGAAGCTGGAAATATCGATATAAGAAATTATTCATCAAACAGCGCAAGCGATATTAACGTAAACGACGGTGCTACATTAAAGGCAACAAAAGCTGTAAGCGGAAATGACGGCAGCATCTATTTAACATCTTCAAACGATATTATCGTTCGCGGCTCTAAACTTGAAACAGTTAATGCTGAAGGTGCCGAAAATGCTAAAGGCGGAGATATCGAATTATTGGCAGGACATAAAATCGGTATAGCTTCTTCCGATATTAAAGCAGTAGGTAATATAACAGCAACTTCACAAAACTACGATGTAGTTGTTGACGGTTCTACAATAACAACAGATAAAGACGTTGCAATTAAAGCTAAAAACTATGCATCAGTTCAAAAATTAGAATCAAAAGGTTCTTCAATAAAAGGAAATAACGTAACTGTTGATGGCGGTATCGCACAGGTTGTTTCTTCAGATATAGATGCAAAAGGTGATATAAAAGTTAACGGCGGAAGAGTTTGGACCCACGATGCAAACTTAACCTCTGCTAAAGATATTACAATCGCTGCTTCTACAGGTGACGTTCAATCTACCGGAACAACCAAAACATATGCTAAAAACGGTAAACTTAACATAACGGCAGCTAATGATGTAAAAGGTAAATTCGATGTTAAAGATACTTTAACTACAATAAAAGCCGGAAAAGATATCAATGTTAACTTAGCAAACATTGACAACAGAGAAAAGGGTTTAACCGCAGAAGCTGAACAAAACGTTACGGTTGCTACAGACGGTACATTATCAATCTCCAGATTGGTTGCTAAAAAAGGCGATATGACAATCAAAGGTAAAAACGTTATAGCAGGCAAACCTTATACAAAAGAAGAAAAAATACCCGGTGACAACAGCGAAAGATCTTACATATACGTTGAACACGGTAAATTCACTTCAGAAATGACAGATGATGATTATACAGTAACAGCATCAGATACACCTATCAACGGCGGTAAAGATAATTTAAGACACCATATTCAATATGGTAACGGCCAAGAAAAAATCTTATTAATCAATCCGAGACCTGCCGAAAAAGCTGATGAAACTCAACAAGCAACTGCTCAATTAAATATCAACGATGATCAAGCTTCTATGTTAAACAAATTACCTCGTCAACCTGAATCAATCAAAGCTAATAACGATATCAAAGACGGAAGAACTTCATTCGTAGATGTATTCGCAGCAGCTAGTCAGATAGAAGTTGTTGATGATGACGAAGATGAAGAATAATTAAATCATCAAAATAAAATAAAATAAAAAAGGAATCCTAATCGGGTTCCTTTTTTATTTGACTTAATATCCTCACTTAAGCTAACATAGTATTGAGGTCATGTGTATGAAGTTAAAATATTTATTTTTGTCATGTTTGTTTTTGGGAATTTCCCACTCGGCTTTTGCGGATGCAATTATTAACAATTATTCCAATCATTACCGCTCGGCGATACAATCCTCTTCAATTAAAGACTTATCTCACAGTGAATATACTGAACAAACAGCCCAATATAATGAAGTGTTAACCGAAATACAAAACAGAATAAAACAATCCCCCTCAGATTACGGCTTATATGCCTCTTTAATTGACGTATATACAAAATGCAAATCTTATGATAAGGCATACAAAGAGCTCGTTTTCTTAAATAATTTAGCTAAAAAAAATAAGTTAAACGCTTCTGTTATAAATTCATTAAATGAAACCGAAAAATTTTTAAGTAATCAGGAGCGTTATATAAAAAATAACGACATATTTATTGATTTAGCCATGTTAAATTTAATTTTGCAGAATTATTCAAAGGGCGAGCGTTATTTGGAAAAATCATTAAATTCAAAGTTATTCACGGATGCATTTAAAGAATTTTATGATACAACCGGAAATTATAATGCTGCGGTTAGTTCCGCCGATAAATTATTGAAATACAATTCCGATAATATTAATTTAAAAAAAATTAAAGCAAATTATTTAATATACACAAATAACAGAGAACAGGCAATTAAAGAGTATACGGACTTAATAAAACTTAGTCCCGATGATGAAGAAACAATGTACACATTGTACAAACTCTTACTTGCAGATAATACTTCAGATAAAGAAATAATGAAGATATTTTCCGTACAAAGTGAAGAAAAAGCATACGCAAATTTGGCTAATATACTTTTAAAGAACAATGATACGGAAGGAGCAAAAAAGTATGCTTCGGAGTTAACAAAGAAATATCCCGAAAATGTAAACGGATATATTGTATTATCTGAAATCTATAAAAAAGAAGGTAATTTAGAAGACTGCTACAAGGTTTTAAAGGAAGTAAGAGATAAGGCAGATGACTCTGACTCAATAGCGAAATATAATGTTATGCTGGCAAAATTGTCTGATGTACCCGTAAAAGAAGCTGATTCATTAATGAATAACGGCTTGTATTCACAGGCTTTAAGCGTTTTGGAATCATCGGACACCGAAAATATGTACGTTATTTTAGGTATGGCTCGTGCCAATTATTTTCTGAGTAAAAAACAAGAAGCCTTTGGACTTTTGAACAAAGCTATGTCCTTATATCCGAACAATGCCGACGTTTTCTATTATTTTGCTTATATTTTTTATAAAGAAAATGATTTGGAAAGTTCAAGGAAATATATATCAAAGGCTCTTGAAGTAAATCCTGGACATACTTATTCACTCAATTTAACGGACATAATAAATAAAGCGGAAGCTGATAAATACATAAATCAAATTGTTTCGGACATTGATGCTCATAATTATAATGAAGCATTAAAGTTGACGGACGAAGCCTTAAAAATAGACAAGAAAAATGCCAAATTATATTACTATAAAGGTTTAATATATATTTCAATGAACAAATATGCACAATCCACCGCATTTTTGTATAAGGCCGCAGAGCTTGATAATATTCCTTCCGCATACTATTATTTAGGAGTCGCGTTTGATAATCTCTCGGAACCAAAGAATGCTTTGGAAAACTATAAAAAATATATTAACGGTTTATCGGATGATGATTTTGAAGAAAGTGAAAAAC
Organism: Candidatus Gastranaerophilales bacterium; assembly: GCA_947630355.1. Lineage (GTDB taxonomy): Bacteria > Cyanobacteriota > Vampirovibrionia > Gastranaerophilales > Gastranaerophilaceae > Avigastranaerophilus. Next base: position 9,717 of record CANRHJ010000046.1, read on the forward strand.
GCGATTATGCAAAAGCAAGAATTTTAAAACTTTCCGATTAATCTATTAACAAATTTTGATATTTATACAAAAATATTTAATATTTTGATATTATATAAGAATGGATATCTTAAAGACATTTGAAATATTTTTACAAGCTCCGGTGAGTTTTATTCACAAGCGTAATATAAAAATAATGCATGTTGAAACAAATATTTTTGCGCAAAAACTCCCCGTAACTTTGACCTTTGATGAAAATATTAATTTGACGGTTTACAATAACAGAAAAATGTACAATTTGATATCCAGTGTCGTATATAAAAGAAAAATGAAAAATGAAAATAAAGAATGCGAAATTTTTGACAAGCGCGCCGACAATAAAAGAGTGTCCTGATTTAAATTTACCTGAATTCGCTCTGATAGGACGTTCTAACGTCGGAAAATCCTCTTTTATAAATTCTCTTGTAAACATAAAAGGATTAGCTAAAACAAGTAATACTCCGGGTAAAACAAAACTTATAAACCTGTTTAATGTTAATGACAGCTTCGTTTTCGCTGATTTACCGGGCTATGGCTTCGCAAAAGTTTCCGGTAAAACACAAAACTTGTGGCAGAAAAATTTGGAAAATTACTTGCTCAATAGGACTTGTATTGTCAGTTTAATTCATTTTGTTGACTCCAGGCATGAATTACAAAATAATGATGTTCAAATGGCAGAGTGGATTAATTTTAATAAATTACCCTGTTTTGTTATTGCTTCAAAAGTTGATCAAATATCAAAATCGCAGATAAACAACGTATGCAAAAATTTTGAAAAACAGCTCAATCTTGAAGTGCTGCCGTTTTCTAAATCAAACAGCTTTTATAACATGAAAATTTTGGACAAAATAGAAGAGATTATTACCGCTTAAATTTGGTGTTCTCGAGAAATTGCAAAATACACTTATGAATATCCTTAGGTGTAGTCAAATTTACAGGGTTATTTGTTGATTGCGTAAATTTTGATTTTACATCTTTGTTTTGATTTATATTGCCTGCTTTTACAGGATTTCGCCTTCCTTTTAGTTTCATTATTCTGAAAATCATAATGGCAATAAGAAGAAGTATGATTAAAGCGGCGCAGGAAATATAAAATATCCCGGAATTATTTATATCCTGCATAACGGGATTTTGCTGCGATTGCCGGTTAATTTCGGGCAGCACGGGCAATTCCTGATTTTGTTCCTGAGGTGTTTCAGGTTCAAAATCAGGAATTTCAATATTACCTGATTCATTATCAGCAATCAGAATTTTATACATTTACAATCTGTTCGCTTTCTTTTTTTAATTTACGGGGTTTTCTGCCCGGTTTCTTTTTTACTTCGTGATTTTCTTTTTCCGCTGTTTCCGTTTCAAGATGAGTTTGTGCGGGTTTCTTCTTCTGATTTTTAGAATTAGCCTTTCTTGTTTTTTCGGATTTATTTTCTTCCGTATGCACTTCTTCCTGAGCCGGTTGAACAGGTGCTTGAACTTCTTGCTGCTCGATTATATTTGATATTTCATCTATTATTTGATCTTTTGTTTCAAATTCTTCGTTTATTTGGTTGTTAATTTGTTTTTTATTGTTGAATTTAAAGTTTTTATTTTGATTATTATGCTGATGTTCTTGCTGTTCATCGTTTAAAGGATTATTATTAGGGTTGTTAAATACTTTATTTTGTTTATAATTCGGGGTTTTATTTTTAATTTGCTGAACCGGCAATTTAAGTTTTGCAGCTTTCACTTTTACTTCACCCTCTAAGACGGGAGAAGAGAAAGTTAAATCATCAAGGATATAACCTGTACCTTGACAATGGGGGCATTTTTTGCCGAAAATTTCCGATAAACTTTGACCTTGTCTGTGTCTTGTCAATTCAACAAGTCCCAAATCGGATAATTGACCCACTTGAGGCTTTGCTTTATCTTTTTCAAGCGCAATTTCCAACTCTTCCATTATGGCAAGTTTATCACGGCGGTTATTCATATCAATAAAGTCAACTATAACCATTCCGCCGATATTTCTTAATCTTAACTGCCTTGCAATTTCGTGTACGGCTTCAATATTTGTTTTAACAATTGTTTCATCCTGTGTATTGGAACTTACAAATTTACCGCTGTTAACGTCAATTACTGTTAATGCTTCCGTTGTTTGGATAAACAAATAACCGCCGCTTGGTAAATTTACTTTTGTCTGAAGTGCTGCTTTTATTTCTTTTGTAATACCCGATGCCGTAAGGAGCGTTTCAGAACCTTTATAAACATTTACTTCTATATTTTTGTTCATATTCCAGTTTTGCAAAATCTGTTGAGTTCTGTGAACACCGTAGGAAGTATCCAAAATAATTTCATCCACATCTTCGCTGCAAGCTTCTCTCATTACTCTGTAAAGCAAATCTTGATCTCTGTATAATAAACTCGGAGCCGGTCTTGTTTCGGCAGCAGTAACTATTGTATTCCATTTATCCAATAATATTTCCATATCTTCCTGAATATCGGAATCACTTTGTCCTTCAGCTTCCGTTCTTACTATTACCCCCACGCCGACCGGTTTTAGAAGATTTACGATTGATTTTAATCTTGCACGTTCTTTTTGAGAAGTGATTTTTTTAGAAACATTTACCCTACATTCACCCCGGTTTCATCCGGCAATAAAACCAAAAATCTTCCCGGCAGAGAAAGAGCTG
>CANRHJ010000047.1 GCA_947630355.1 Candidatus Gastranaerophilales bacterium
GCCTGATTCTATTGCCAAACGCTTATGCCCCATATCCTGAAGCGCTATTACTTCGTTTTTGATTTCTTCCTGTGTCATTTTCTTGCGCGGAATATGCTTATTTTTTGCATGATACGGACAGTATGTGCATCCGTTTACACAATAATTAGATAAATATAAAGGCGCGAAAAGTACAATTCTGTTCCCGTAATATTCTTCTTTTATATCTTTTGCCAGTTTAAATATTTCATGGTTAAGCTCTTTATCACTGCAGGTAAGCAAAATTATTGCTTCTTTATGATTTAACCCCTTTTTCTCTTTCGCTTTTTCTATGATTTTTTTTACTAAATCTTTGTTTCCCGAGTTTTCTTGTGCATATTTTATTGTTTTTATAATTTCTTCGTTATTAATAAATTCTTCTGCTTTTGTAGATTTTAAATTATACATATCTTTACCTTTTAATACAAATAGTATAACGCAAAGAATTTATTTATGTGTAAAAAGTAATTAGTTAAAGCTGCCAAACCTCAAACATATTGACCTAATATAATATTTAAGCTACGTTTAAAAAAGGTTTAAAATTTAACTTAAATTTTAGGAATAATATAATGAAAAAATATAATATACTAATAATACTTATATTATTACTTATCACCATTTTTACGGTTTTAATTAATTATATAATCGATCCTTTTGATATATTTAAGTTCATAAAAAAGGTCGGTATAAATTATAATAAACCCTGTATTTCAAAACAAGAGAGGATGACAAAAATCCCGCAATTAAAGTTAAATAAAGAAAAAATTGACCTTGTTTATGTAGGAAGTTCAAAAACCGACTGGTGGCTGAATATTCCGTATCATTCAAAGATTTCGGGCAAAAACATAATTTCTATGGCATTAAGTTCTTCAAGCCTTCAAGAAAGTATTATTATGGCGGAAAACAGTATTATTATTCATCCTGAAATAGAAAAAATATATTTTGGTTTGGATTTCTTTTCATTCAGTTCTAATTATTACAATACGGCAATAAATACAGAAAGAGTAACGGATAAAAAGCTTACGAAACAAGAAGTTATGCCGTTATTACTATCCTTAGATACACTGCAATACAGTATAAAAACATTTCTTGATAATATAAAACATAAATCTGTCGAAAATAACAATACTGCGGAGATTAGTATTGTTGAAAACCCGAGAGCGGAACATTATTTTAAAGAAACCATTAAAAAATATGACAGAGATTACTATTCTGATTATGTCTTAAATATGGAGGCATTTGGAGAATTGGATGAATTTAGTAATTTTGCGAAGGCAAGAAATGTAGAAATTGTTTATTTTTTGACTCCCTCACATATTTATGACCTCCTTAACATAAACTCGCACGGCTTAACAGATGAATTTTATAATTTTAAAAAGCTTTTAACACAACATTTTAACTATTATGATTTATCGCTGATAAATGAATATAATACCGAACCTGTTTCCGTAAATATGAAATATTTCAGGGATGCGGTTCATGCTACGGAATATTTCGGCAGTATGTTTGCGGAAAGTTTTTATATTAAACCCAATAATAGCGCCATCTATATAACAAAAGATAATGTTGATAAATATATTGAGTCAGATAAGAAGAATTTGAATGATTATATAACTCAACATCCTGAAGTTGTAAAACAAGTAGGGGAGTGGATTGATTAATGCTTTTTAATTCTTTGGAATTTTTATTTATATTTTTACCCGTAACATTTTTTGTATACTTTTTCTTGAATAAAAAAAGGATGATAGCTTTAGGAACGGGCTGGATGGTTGCCGCATCTTTAATCTTTTACGGCTATTGGAATTATAAGTATTTAACCTTGATAATACTATCCATGATATTTAATTATACGGTAGGTTATACTTTGTCGCACCCTTCTAATTTAAAGATAAACAGAAAACTTGTTTTAATGCTTGGTATAGTCGGAAATACAGGGTTATTATGCTACTATAAATACTTTGATTTCCTTATAAATAATATAAATGCAGTTTTTCACAGCGGATTTGATACATTAAAAATCGCCTTGCCTTTAGGTATAAGCTTTTTTACTTTTACCCAGATTGCATATCTTGTTGATGCTTATAAAAAAGAAGTACAGGAGTATGATTTTTTAAATTATGCGCTGTTTGTAACATTTTTCCCGCATTTAATAGCAGGGCCCATTTTGCATCATAGTGAAATGATGCCTCAATTTGCGGATATAAGGAAAAAAATTATTAATCACCGTAATATCTCAAAAGGATTGTTTTTAATAGCCGTAGGTTTATTTAAAAAAGTAATAATAGCAGATAATTTATCGGATTTTGTCCGTGATATGTTTGATATAATACCGACATTGGACTTTTTTGAAGCTTGGTTCGGCAGTTTCGCATACACTTTCCAGCTTTATTTTGATTTTTCGGGATATTGTGATATGGCTTTAGGTATTGCTTTATTGTTTAATATCTGCTTGCCGATTAACTTTAATTCGCCGTATAAATCGGAAAATATTCAGGATTTCTGGCGAAGATGGCACATGACTCTTTCAAGATTTCTCAAAAACTATATTTATATACCATTGGGCGGAAACAGAGCAGGAGAAATTAAAACATACAGGAATTTGTTCCTTACGTTTTTAATAGGCGGAATTTGGCACGGTGCAAACTGGACATTTATTATGTGGGGAATTCTGCACGGTATAGCCACCTGCATTCACAGATTTTGGAAGAAGTTTAACTTCAAAATAAATAAATTCTCAGCAATTATTTTTACGTTTTTCTTCATTAACTTAACTTGGGTATTTTTTAGAGCAACATCAATTCACAGAGCTTTTGATATACTTAAATCAATGTTAGGACTCAACGGCATTAATCCGCTTGTTATTAATAAACTCAGATTTTCTTTTGAAAACGGCAGCATAAAACTCAGTATTTTTATGGTTTTAGGCTGTATTTTTCTGTCTTTCTTCTTTAAAAATTCAATTGAATGGGCAGAAAAATTTAAACCGAACAAAATATTTTTCATTATTACATCCGTTCTGTTAATAATTTCCGTTTTATCAATAAATAAAGTATCCGAATTTTTATATTTTCAATTTTAAAAATAGAAACAGTGAGTAATTTCAGTTATGCATAAAAAGAAGCGGATGCCTTAATTATTCCGTCGGCTAAATGTCCTTGAGGAACGGATATAACATTAAATCCTCTTAATTTTTCAGTTAATTTTTTATTTTTGCCTACCTGAATTGCACAAATTGATTTATCACACAGCATTTCGGTATCATTTTCACTGTCACCCGCCCTAACTTCTTGCGTAGGTTCATCAAATTTGCTTTTCACATAATCGGCAACTGCTTTCTTGTTTATATCTGAACGTGAAAATGTACTTATAATACTTAATTCTTCTTTTGTATCAGTATTTGTGTAATATCCATGTTCTTCCAACATCTTTTTAATCTCGGAATTAAGCTCGGAGGCATATTTAATAAGTTCATATTTGTTGATATTATCTGCGCCTTTTACGTTGATTTTAACTTTAATTCCCGGCGGAATAAGTGTTATTTCACATCTTGGTATATCTGTTCCGTCGTCAGCAAAAGGTTTTGAATATATTATTTCTTCTCCATTGTTTTTTCTGTGAATAAAGCCTTTTTTTTCTTTCAGATATTCACCTATAAGTTCTAACGGCTTTTTGTTATTTTCTGTCCAATTTTTATCTTCAAACTTCAAATAATTAATATCTTTATTAAATAATTGGCTCATCCATTGTTGAGGGGTTAAAGATGCGGGTTTATTCAGCAGCCGTTTCCCGTCTTCAAGCGATATCGCTTTTATAGGCATTGTTGTTTGTTTTAATATACTTTCAATTTCTTTCAATTCACTGTAATTTCTGCCCGTATTAATAAGAACGGTGTCAAATTTACAAGATTTAAGTGCATCTTCGGTTTGTTTAATTGATGTTAAATCGTATGTGCGTTCGGATACATTTTTTTTAATATTATCTTGAGCGGGATTTAACAAAGTTGAATCTAAATCAGTGGTAAACATTCTTGCACCAAATGATATTTTATTTAAAGCGGACATAATTACTCCTTTTTGTAATTATTCATAACTCTGATGTACAGGCTAATTAGACTTAGTTTTGCTCGGGATACGGACTCACAATCTTCAAATAGCTCATTTGTCCGTTTCATAATCCTTACTTTACTGCGTAATTTGTATCTGATACCGAACCAAAATTTTACTCACAAATTGAACCTGTAAAATTTTCTCCGGCAATATTAGAAAATAGCTGAATTTTAATATTTTTACATTAAGCCGTTTTTTTTTACATAACTTAAAAATTTGCAATAAATTAACAAAACAAAATATTTTACGTTTTTCTAATAAAAGTAATCCGAGCGTTTGGAAAATAAAATGAAAATAAATATCAGTCCTAATTATACAAGATATTATTCAAATATAGCTGTTTTTAGGGGAAATAAGGGTATAAATACCCAAGATAAGAAGATAGAATTAGCGCCAATTAACATTGGGCCTCCCATGATAGCTCAAACTCTTCAATTCCCTTTAAATCAAATAATGCAGCAAAAAATTAATCTTGAAAAAACAAGACCTAATTTACTTGCGCATACCTGTATAGATTATAAAGATTGGCTAAATCAATTTGAAACGGAAAGTGAAAAGTCGTTAGCTTTAAAAATGCTTCAGAATTATATGTATATTGATATAAACGGCGCAAGAAGCGCATTTAAAAAATTATATTCTGATTTGGAAGATAAAATTGATATGAATAAAACGAACTTTGCCATATTCGGTACGGCTAAAAGCGGTTCCGTTATGGGCTATTTATTCAGACAGGCAAATAAAATACGGTCTAAAGGTATGGTAAGACATGAATTTACAAATACGGAACATATACCTGCAGATGAAAAATTTCTTAACTCAACACAAATCAGTGATGTGAAATTTAACGAGCAGCAAAGACTTCAGGGCAAGGAAAATATTGTAATCGTTGATGATATGCTTGGCGACGGCGATTCTTTTATTGAATATTTAACTCAGGATGTACGCTCTTCACTTATGCAATATAAAAATATTTATTTTGTTACTTTAATAAAAGATCCCGACGGAGAAAAAAGAATTAAGAATAACTTCCCCGACTTGAATATTAATTTTATTACCGCCCAAGAAATACATAAATATGATTCTCCCGAAAATAAATCCTTTACTGACTATGAAAAACAAGAAATTACCAAAATGCTTAAAAAATACGGGAATAAAATTTGTAAAGAGCTTGTAAAAAAATATAATCGTTCTAAGCTGCTGGTATCATTTGAATGGAATACTCCCGGCAACACGCCTATGATTTTTAATATAACAAATTCCGAATGGAACGGACTTTTTCACAGATTTAACGGGCTTGAAGAAAATGATGTAAGCCCAAAATATAATTTTTATAACTAATTTCAGGCTTACAAACATTTCAATTTTTTATTTTTTTATTTTTTTATTTTTTTAAAACTTGACCTAACCAATTATCTAATTCTTTATCGGTTTGCGCATTACCGTGTTCGTAGACAACAAAAGGAGTCAAAACTTTAGAACCTTTTGCGTATTTACCCATCTCATCGGCAATATTGTACTTTCCCCCGCCGCCGTGAGTAATAAAAGGAATAATAGTTTTACCTTCAAAGTTATTTTTTTCCAAAAAAGTTATTACTGCCGGAGCCATTGTATACCACCAAGCCGGAGTTCCGACAAAAATAATGTCATATTTCTCAACGTTTCCGTTATCTTTTAACTCGGGATGTATGTTCTTATCGTGTTGTTCTTTTGCTATACCGTATGCAGTTTCATTATAATTAGCGGGATATGGTTCTTTTGTCTCTATTCTGAATATATCAGCATGCGTTTTTTGCAGAATTTTTTCCGCTATGGATTTTGTATTACCGCCCCAAGAAAAATAAGCAATTAAAATTTTACTTTTATTCATATTACCTCCTGTTTCCGTTGCTTTCTCCGCTGCAAATGTCATCAGACAAGAAAAAAATAGTAATGATAAAATAATTGAAAATATTTTCCTCATAATTTTACTCCTTTTTAATTTTTGCCGATTAAATTTTAATTATTATTCTGTGTAAGAGCATCCTGATGATATTTTAAAACACTTAAAGCTTCACAATATATTTCCATATCAAGGTTTAGCTGTTTCGCTTTAGTTTCCATATAAGAAATTTGTTCGTATATTTCAGGAGTAAACTCCGGCTGGTGGGTATTGTACCAATCCTGTTCAACACTGAGACTTACAGCCTTTACTCCGTTTTTAACGACTTCATTAAACCATTTATCAATTTCCTCATAGTTATCATTTACACCCGGTATAATAATATATTTAACTTTTACCAAATTATCCTCAGCCTGATGTTTAATGTACTTTCTGATATTATCCCAGACCTTATCATAACATTTAACTTGTTTAATGCGCTCATAAGTATCTTTACAGCCTGCATCCGTTGAAATAACAATACTCATGGCGCCAAGCTTTAATGCTTTTTCAATACTTTTTGAATATTTTATTCCCGATGTATTAATTCTTATATTTTTCGAACCGTTATTTACAAAGAAATCAATTAACTTATCAAAATCATCAAGGATGGTAGGTTCTCCGCCTCCGAAACACAAACAGGAACTTTCAAGATGCTTTATTATTCCCTTTTTGTACATATCCTTAATTATGGGGTAAATTTTATATTCTTTGTATTGATTAAAAGCTTTTTTATTATCTTTAGTATAACAATATGTACAATTACAGTTACACTTTGTCCAATGATTGAATGTAAAGTGATTAATATAATCATCATCGCTCCAATCATTCTCATGCAGATAAATGCAGCCTTCACAAGAGTGAAGGTATTTGCCTTCCTTATGCATTTGTTTTAATTTATGTTTAATTTCAAAGAATTTATCCCAATCAATCTTTCCGCCGTGATAGTCCGAAAATAATGTGGTTTGATATTCTGTTTCTCTGCCTTGCAAATATCCGTAACAGCAAAGCCGTATTTCATCGGTTCTGAACTCTATTCCTCTGTTTATCCATTGACAGCTTTTATAATACATTTTTTATCCTTTTAAGAATATTTTAAATAATATCTTTTGTATTAGCAAGATGATATAAAAAATTTGATGTTTATTTTAATAAAAAAATATTGTATAATCGGATATCCAAGAAAGGAGATAAAATATGTGGAGAAGTGATGTTGATATCAATTCCGTTGTTGAATTACGTGTAAAGCCTAATGTTTACTTTGGTTTCGGAGCTATTAACAAAATGGAAGATATAGCAAAAGATATGAAAACAAAAGGACTTGATAAAGTGCTTGTGGTTTCGGGCAGAAATGCTTATAAGTCATCAGGTGCTTGGGATGTAATAGAAAAAGCATTCAAAAATAACGGAATAAGTTATATAAATTATGCGGAAGTAACACCGAACCCGACGGCGGATGCTGTTGATGCAGCTGCAAAACTCGGCAGAGATTTCGGCGCAAAAGCAGTTATGGGTATAGGAGGAGGCTCGCCCATAGATGCGGCTAAAACTGCTGCTATTATGCTTGCTAATGACGGAGTAAGCGCAAGAGATATAATGGAATTTAAGTTTATTCCCCAAAAAGCAGTTCCTATTGTAGCAATAAACCTGACACACGGAACAGGCACGGAAACTAACAGATTTGCGGTTGTTACTATTCCCGAAACACAGTATAAACCGGCTATTGCTTATGATTGCATTTATCCTTCATATTCAATAGATGACCCTGCTTTGATGATGAATTTATCACCCGAGCAAACAATATATGTATCAATAGATGCGGTTAATCATTCGGTCGAAGCGGCAACATCTAAGGTCGCATCACCATTATCAGTATCAACTGCAAAAGAATGTATCGAGCTTGTAGGGAAATACTTGCCGAAAATAAATGCTAACCCCAATGATAAAGAGGCAAGATATTTCTTACTTTATGCATCAATACTTGGCGGTGTAAGTTTTGATAACGGCTTATTACACTTTACACACGCACTTGAACACCCCTTGAGCGGTGTTAAACCGAAATTATCACACGGATTAGGGCTTGCGATGATATTACCTGCGGTAATTAAGTATATCTACCCTGCTAAAGCTAAGACAATTGCGACTTTGTTTCATACAATAATACCTGAATTAAAAGGAACACCTGATGAAGCGGAATTTGCTTCCAAAAAAGTTGAAGAATGGCTGTATTCTGTAGGTATTAAGAAAAAACTTTCAGATGAAGGTTTTTCTGAAGCCGATATAGATAAACTGGTTAATTTGACTTTTGAAACTCCGTCATTATCGGGCTTGCTTGCGATTGCCCCGGTTGATGGCAATAAAGAAACGGTAAAAGCAATATTTACCGAATCTTTAAAACCATATAACAAATAAATTATTTTAATAAAATGAGAGTTATATAAACTCTCATTTTATTTTACAATATTAAATTGATGTAGGAATATGTATAAATGTATAAAGAAGATAATGCTATAAATTATCCAATTGAAGATAAATTAGGTAATAAAGTATTTTCATTTTATTTAGCACAAGGAATTATAAATTTAAAGTGTACTTCTGAAGCTTTTGTAATTGGTTTATGCGGAGGATGGGGAGATGGTAAGACTTCAATTATCAATATGTGTCTTAAGTATTTAAAGTATTTATATAAAAATCCGAATTTAACGTTTGAAGAAATTAATCAAAAACTTGAAAATGATAAGTGTGATAAAAAGAAAAAAAATAGTTTATCAAATATACTTTCTTATGTTGTTGAACTTTCTTTTTTAGGATTATTTACTATTGTTTTTTACTTTTTATTTTATGGTTTGATTTTTTTATACAATCAATATGCGCAAATATATAGCAGCATTTGTTCTTTAGCAGTTGTATATTTTATATTTGAAAAGTTTTCAATTCCAATATTTAAAATATTATCAGAAGATGTTCAAATTATTTATCCTCTTAAAAAAATAAAGAATTTCTTTTTCCCTGAAAAAAATATCAAACCAATAATAATAAATTTTAAACCTTGGAATTTCACCAATTCTGAAAAAATTTTAGAAAAATTCTTTTCTTTATTAGAAAAGGAAATAAATAATTCAGATTTAAAATGTTATTCAAATTTAACAGCTTTAATTAAATTATATTCAAAATCATTTTTAAATATTGATTTATCTGTTTTTGATAAACTTCAAGATAAAAATATAATAGATATAAAAAACAAAATAGAAAGAATATTAAAAGAGTGTAATAATCGTAAAATTATTGTAATTATTGATGATATAGACAGATTATTACCTGAAGAAATAATAACTATTTTTAAAACCGTAAAAATAATTGCAGATTTTCCTAATATTATATACGTTTTATCTTTCGATAAGGTTAAAACAATTGAAATTCTAGAAAACCATTATAAATTTAATGCCCATGATTACATAAAAAAAATAATACAAGTTGAAAAAAATATTCCTCCTATTGAAAATGATATCTTAAAAGATATTTTTATTAATAATTTAAAAGAACTTGTTAATACTCTAGATGAAACAGAAAGTAATGATATAAATAATTTATATGATTATGCTCTTAAAAATAAATATATATTTAATTTAAGAGATTTAAATAAATTTTATAATACATTTGGTTTTATTTATTCTGCTTATAAGTATGAAAATATAAATTTAAGAGACTTAATTGCCATTACTGCTGTAGAAGTATTTGAACCGAGTTTATATAAATTTATTTGGGATAATAAAAATAGTTTCTCAGATGGACACATATTTATGAAAAAACCCGATAATTGTTGGATTCAAACTAATGATAAAATAAATATTTGGCTATCATTATTAGATTTTGTTATTGAATTAAAGAAGTATAATAATATAGATATTATTATATTGCTTTTTCCTAACTTATTTAAAGATATAAAAGAAAAAAATTATAATGATTATGCATTCTCTTCTAATAATAATGAAGATTTTATAGAAGAAATACAAGAATTTATAACATTTATAAAGAATAAACCTGAGTACTTATTTAATTCAGATGTAGAATACAGAAGAATTAATGATTACAAATTTTTTGATAATTATTACAGAGTCAATTTTGATAAAAAAACAATAACTTCAGCTGAAAATAAAAAACTTATAAATTTATTAAAAAATATAAAATACTTTAAAAATGAATTTTATAAGTTATTTAAAATTAATCCTAATAAACCAGCAGATTTCTTAAGAGGATGGTATTCTATTTATAATAATAAAAATAGAACAAAGAAAAATTCATTATTACTTGTTGAGAATTTATTAGCAATTGATTCTATGGAAGTTATTAGTTCATTAGATAATAATTATAGTTATTTTTATTTTATTCCAGATATTATAAAAAATTATAATGAGGAAAATCCTGATTCAAAAATTTTAATTAGTGATGTTTATAAAATAATACAAGCTCAAATACAAAATATTGAGAAGAACTGTTTAGCTTTCTTATTTACAATTTGCCGTTTATATATATTCCCTTTGACAAATCCTCCTATTAAAAACGATGAAGAACAGAAAATATTAGATGAAATTAAAGATATAATTAATAAAAAAATAACAAAAAAAGCCATTTTAAATGATAATAAAAGTATGAAGTGTTTGGATTATTTATATCATTATTTTAATGGGAATAATTTTGTGGTTAATTTTATTACTGAAATATTACAAGATGGACAGGAAGAAAATTTATTAAAAGTCCTTTTAACGGGTAATAATGTGTCCGGTGAATACATGGGATATGGATATGTATATAAATTTTTTAAAGATTATGTTTCTAAAGATAAAGAGTTAAAAAATAAACTTTTAGATATTTATTATTCAGATAAGTATAAAAATCTGATGTCTAATAAAATATATTATTGCGAGGATGATTATATAATTAGTTCAAAAGAACACATTGTAAAGGAAATTTTAAAATTATTTGTTGATAATTTTGATGAATTTAATAATGATAATATATTTGCTCATATACAAGATAAAAATGAGTTAGAAAATATTTTAAATGCTATAGAAGAAAAATACGGAAATTCCACAAATGAAGAAATAAAATTTATTAAAGAAATTTCTTTTAAGAATTCAACTTCTGAATTAATAAAGAAATTGAGATATATAAGAGAGTGTATTTGTGAATACCCTATTTTGTTTGAAAAATATGAAGGTACATTAAATAAGTTAATAGAAGGATAACCTACTATTTCGTTTTTTACGAAGTAGTATAATTATTTTGTTTAAAAGTAAAGTCTTATATAGTTAATAAAAATACAATTCAAGAAGGTAAATCATATCAAACTTCTGATGATGTTTGGATTTATACTTATTAATTTTTAAATTCTAGAGTGCAATTTGCTTATTTCTTTTTGCTTGATTAAAAGGAACTATATTTGAAAGTACGCTTTCAATTTTTTGCCCTTCTTGCAATAATTCCAGATTAGATTGGAGTCTTAAAAAATAGCCTTTAGATAGTCCAAAATATTTTGTTAATCTTAAATCGGTATCAGCGGTAATACCTCTTTGTCCCCTAACAATAGCATTAATCCTGTTTGGCGGTACTTTAATAGCCTTAGCTAGGGCATTTTGAGTTATCTCAAGCGGTTCTAAGAACTCATCTCGTAAGATTTCCCCGATATGAGGTATAGGAATATTTTCATTGTTTTTTAACATAATTAAAATCCTTTATTTATATTATATATTACGTACAACGTAAAATCAAGAGTGCATTAAATATATAATTAATAAAAATTAATCATGGTAATCCGTAATCTCTACATTCAGGGCATTATTATCAACCCAGTTAAAACAAATGCGGTATTGGTCATTAATTTTTATTGAATATTGTCCTTTTCTGTTCCCTGCCAATAATTCAAGATGATTTGATGGCGGGATACGTAAATCGTTAATATTTTCTGAAACATCAAGACTGTGTAATTTAATTAAAGCTCGGGGTTGAATTTCAGTGGGTAATTTTTTAGAAAACTTACCGTTAAATATTTTTTCGGTTTCTTTACAAGCAAAATTTTTA
>CANRHJ010000048.1 GCA_947630355.1 Candidatus Gastranaerophilales bacterium
AACCCAGTTATCGGGTGCAACATATTTTGCTCCTACTATTATAAATGAAATTATTATTGATAAATTGACAAATACCATTATACCGGCAACCCTAGTGGATTCTTTTACGCCCTTTATCAATAATATTGTCAAAATCAATACTATTAATATTGCGGGAATATTTATTGCTACGGGTATTTCCATACCGAAAGGAAGGGGAATAAACGGCATTTTGTCATGCACATCCCAACCGTATTTATCACATAACATATACATTGAACGAAAGTCGTTCCTTAACCATAGGGGATAATTAACTATAAAATCAGGCAGTATATGTTTAAACCCTTTTAGAAGCTGAACGAAATACCCTGTCCAAGCAGTAGCTACGGTTATATTACCTATCGCGTATTCCAGCATTAATATCCATCCGACCATCCAAGCCATAAATTCACCCATTGTGGCATAAGTAAATGTATATGCGCTTCCGGCGACAGGTATCATAGCTGCTATTTCAGAATATGCAAGCGCAGAAAATAAGCTTGCCACCGCTGCTATTATCATTGATATTATTATTGCAGTTCCTGCTCCGAGTCCGTCCTCACTGCCTACTATCGCACTTCCTATTATTGTAAATATACCCGTTCCCACTACGGCACTAACGCCAAGTATTAATAAATCAAATATATTTAATGTCTTTTTTAATTCCGTATTTCGGCTCTCCGCAATAAAAATATCAGTTGATTTCTTATTCAACATATTTTTTATTACGGCTGATATTCTCTCATTCATATTTTAATTTCTACCTTAATCCAGTTTATTATAAAACAAAAATATTTTTAAGATAGTTTTGTGCCGCTTGTGTTAATGTATATTTACTTATTGTGTTATGTAAATTCTCTTTTATCCTTTTTATTTCTTCATTTTTCAGGCTTTTTATTGTGTTAATACAATTTTGCAAATCGTTCTCATCAGGATTGATAAAAAATGCATTTATCTTATCGGTTAATATTCCGTCTATTCCGTCATTCTTTTTCGCTATGATTATATTACCGCAAGCCGCCGCTTCAATATAGCTTAATCCGAATGTTTCATTATTGCTGAGCATAACAAAAATATCCGATTGATTTAGTTCTTTTATTGTTTCTTCTCTTGTTAATTTCCCCATAAAAATAACTTGATTTTTAACATTTAATTTTCCCGCTAATTTTTCAAGTTTATTTTTTTCTTTCCCGCTGCCTATTATTTTTAATTTTATATTTGTATCTTTTAATTTTGATAATGCTTTTATAATTACATCCGTATTTTTTCTTTTAATTAATTTGCATACGGTTGTAACTCTTATATCATCATAGTTTAAGGTATTTTCGTTTAGTCTTATGTATTTTTCATCAATGCCCGAGTATGCAATAAATATTTTATTTTGAATATCAGGAATGATTTCTTGTATTTTTTGTTGAAGAACAGGGCTTCTTGCAGCTATTTTATCAGCCGTAAGATATGCATTTTTTAATCTGTTTCTGAAGTATAATATATATTTGAAACTCTTTAATACTGCTATATCCGAAGCATGTACCGCACATACGTATTTTATTTTATCTCTTTTCAAGAGTTTTTGTGCCATTAAGGCACTGCAAGGCATATGTGATATTATTACATCATAATTTTTAAGAGAAAAATCTTTCGGTAATTTTTTGTATACGTCAAATAAAAACGGTGTATTAAAATTCAAATTATATATTTTTATTCCCTCTTCGTAATAAGTATCTTCTTTATATAATTTTCGTCCTCTTATCAAAGTATTGAAAATAAAATTAGATTTAATAACTTCAATATGATGTCCTTGTTTTTTCCATTCGGTAATAAAATATTTCAATGCCTCAGAGACATTTTCATCTTTAACGGGATATAAATCTGTTACAAAGAGTATTTTCATAATATTTATAATACTATTAACAATTTGTTTTACAAAACGTATTAAATTTTGATAATATAATCTGGAGTCACAACCTTTTCAATGTGCCAAGTGCAAATTTTCAAGCACACCTTTGGTAAATTTGTAAAGATATATTCCGGTAATAAAAAAGGGAAATACTTATGAAAGAATTAAATATAAAAAATTATGCACATATAGGCGATGCCGTTTATGAAGTATATATTCGTGAACATACAATTTTGCTTACTTCAAATTTAAGCAGACTGCATAAAACTACGGTATACTTCGTTAATGCAAAGTTTCAAAGTGAACTTTTGGAAAAACTCACCCCTTTTTTA
This sequence comes from Candidatus Gastranaerophilales bacterium, assembly GCA_947630355.1. GTDB lineage: Bacteria > Cyanobacteriota > Vampirovibrionia > Gastranaerophilales > Gastranaerophilaceae > Avigastranaerophilus. Next base: position 2,251 of record CANRHJ010000048.1, read on the forward strand.
ACGCAATCTGAACAAGAACTTGCACGAAGAGCAAGGAATATTCCGACATCATCGGCCAGAAGAATTAATAAGGTGCTTCATTCAGCCGCGACTTCATTAGAAGTCGTCTTAGGATATAACTATATTCATAATAAAGACAGATACGGAGAATTATGTTCAATTATGAATGAGCTTATTGAATTTAGTATGGTCTAGTTTCCGCACTCCGTATGTGTGTTGAATTTTTGGCAAATTTTTTTAAAGATAACGTTTTCTTTCTTCACCCTCAACTCCGGCATATAGTTCAAAAAATTGTTTGGCGGGGCTTGAATCAATTTTTGTAAATAACACTTCTTCTATTTGGAAAAAACCCACTTGAGCAGACATTTCTATATCTATTTTTATAGGTTTGGTTTCTCCGTGTTGTATGGTAACTTTTGTAATGGCGTTTGCCGAATATTTATGGATATCTCCTACTTTTGGCGTTGTATTAATAGCCATAGGTATTCTTGCACGGCCTTTTGTCATATCGCATCCGTCTGCTATTAAAAGTATTCCCGCCTCTATTGAGTGGATTTTTCTTGAAGACATATGTCCTATAATAGCTTCTATGGCAATTGATTTTATAACGGCTTTTTTATGTATATCATCGCTGAATACATTATTTAAAGTCCTGTCAATTAAAGGCAGAGCAAGCATAACAGACATTTCTTCGTGTCCCTGCCTGCCTATCATCATACCTAAATCATGCATTAAACTTGCAATAACAACAGCGCACAAACTGTCTTCAAAAGTGCCTATTTCCTCCTGTTCGAGAGAAGTTTGAATTCCGGCATCGTGTAATATATTCATCATTTTTATTGAATTTATTGCCACTTGCCGCATATGAACGGGCCCGTGATCATTATATCCCAATCGTTTTATTGATACATTGTTTGCATACTCCTGCATTTCTTGCAGTTCTGTATCTTTAAACAAATACTTTACAAGTTCAATACACTTGGGATATTTTTTTAGCTTTTCAAGTATTTTTGTTTCCGTTACTGATTCTTTTACTGATTTCATTTGGCTGTATCCTTTTTATTATTATACATTAATTAATTTTCTAAGCAATTTTTCATTAAAAAATTTTTATATATTACTTATGTAATATATTTACAAGAAGTTTAATAAATCTTTACTTTAAAAAAAAATAAATTATGTTATTATAATAATATGTTGATTAGAGAAACGGAAAACCGTTTCTTTTTTATTTAAACAGACAAAAAACGAAAGGGGTTGGAAATGGTAAAAGATAAATTTTCTAAATCAGAAAAAAATGCTCCTTTTGAGTTCGTTAACAAGCGTGAGATTACGGAAAAGATTTTACCCGTAATAGACAACACCCTTATGCGTTTTGGATTAATCCCCGTTGAAGTTGAATTGGTTAAAGAAAATCACAGGTGGTTTTTAAGAATATTTATATATTCGGCTGAGCGCGAAGTTAATTTAGACGATTGTGAAAGGGTTTCACGCAGTTTATCCGATTTTCTGGAAGAGTTAATACCTTTTAAATATAATTTGGAAGTCAGCTCGCCGGGCTTGGAACGAAAGATTAAATCCGATAAAGAATTCCTGATTTTTAAAGGTAAAGATATTAATTTAAAACTCAAAGAGCCCGTTGATGAGTCGGGTGAAAAACAATTTGTTGCCAAGATTGTTGATTTTGATGAAAATGAAGGACTTACGGTTTTTACTTACAAAGATAAAAAAAATATTATTATAAAAAAAGAAAATATTGTAACGGCAAAATTATATTCAAACGAAATATAGGAGAGAAAAAGATGATTAAATTCGGAACTGCATTATATGAATATTGTGAAGAACAGGAAAGAGAAAAAGGCATATCAAAGGAACTTACTATTTCGGCACTTTGTGATGCACTTGTTACGGCTTATAAAAAGCAAATAAAACAAAAAGAAGTACCTAATGTAGAGGCTATAATTGACGAACAAACAGGTGAAATAGGAATATTCAGAACTAAGCTTGTTGTTAATAAAGTGGAAGATCCTGATTTGGAAATATCTTTGGAAGATGCAAAAGAAATTGATGAAGATGTTGAACTTGATGACGAAGTTAAAATTGATGTTACACCTGAGCATTTCGGAAGAATTGCCGCTCAAAGTGCGAAACAGGTTTTAACTCAAAGAGCAAGGGAAGCGGAAAGAAAGCTTGTTCTGGATGAATTTATGGAAAAGAAAGGCACTCTTACAACCGGTATTATTCAACGGGTAGAAAACAGAAACGTAATTGTTAATATCGGTAAAACAGATGCGATAATGCCGCAAAAAGAACAAATACCGGGTGAATATTATAAACCGGGAAACAGAATAAGAGTTTTTGTTTTAAATGTAAAAGAGACATCAAAGCTTCCGCAGGTTATAGTATCTCACGCGCATGCAGAAATAGTCAGAGAATTATTTGAGCTTGAGGTTCCGGAAATTGAAGACGGTATTGTAGAAATAAAATCAATATCAAGAGAAGCCGGCTACAGGACTAAAATTGCGGTTACAAGTAATGACCCTGATGTTGATTCCGTAGGCGCTTGTATCGGACCGAGAGGCAGCAGAATTCAGACTATTATCGGCGAACTTAAAAATGAAAAAATTGATATAGTAAGATATTCTGATAATCCCGTTGAATATATCGTTAATGCATTATCACCTGCAAGAATAGTATCTGTTGATATTCTGGCAGATGATGAGTATTCAAAAGAAGCTTTTGTTATAGTTCCCGATGATCAATTGAGCTTAGCTATCGGACGTGACGGGCAAAACGTAAGACTCGCTCATAAATTGACGGGCTGGAAAATAGATATAAAGAGCGAAACACAAGCTTCAAAAATGGAATATCAGCCTCAACAGCATAACAATGAAGAGAGTGAAGAACTTCAAGATGATGAGCCTGATGAAATAGCGGAAGAAATCAGAGAACAGGAAGAATATGCCGTTGATGAAGAAGATGTTGCGGCATTGGAAGCTGATTCTCCTGAAGAAATTACCGAGTAAACGGTTTTTATGAAATTATTATAAAAGAGAAGGAGCGTAAAAAACGCTCCTTTTATTCTTCATCAACTCTTTTAATTTTCTTATAAAGATTTTGCCTTACTTCGCTCAACGGTCCGTTATTCGGATTTCTTAAATACCTGAAATAATTACGTGCATAAGCGAAAGGGTATTTAGGAAGCCATAAAAACTTAATTAATATATTTACGGTATCAGCACCTTGTGACAGCATTAATTCGTCGATTGTTTGCTCATGTGCGGGAGATATTGATGATATTAATTTTATCAGGTAATCCGTAAAGGTAAGTACCGAATATCCCGAAACTACGCCTGTATTTACCATTATACTTGATACTTTGTAATCGGGATTTGAGTCAACATGTTTAACGTCGTCAGGAAGTGTGAGGGTTGATGAGCTTACCTGCTCGATTTCATACCATTGACCTTTATATAAAAGCCGCATTATATTAGGTTTGGGCATATATATATCTTCAAACAGATTATCTAATAACACTTTTCCTTTTAAATCGGTTACACCGTATTTATAATTTTTATAAGTTAAAAACATTCCTCCGAATAATATATCTATTGTATCATGCACGGGCGGAATAATTGCAAATCCCGTTTCATCATACAATCCGTAATCGTGATAATTTCCGAGTTTTGCATATTTGCCCAGAACTCTTTCCGCATGGCGGTATTTTAGGGGAACAATAATTTTACCTTCACCGTCAATTATCCCGAACTTGGCATTTTTTTGAACAATAAATGCCGAATCCCCCAGTCTTATTATTTTGTTATAAACAGCCTCCGTAACAACATTGTTTCCGTCGCATAATCCGAATTTATTTTCTTCGTTATATATCTTTAATTCGGCAGATGCCGTATTAATGTTTAATATGAATATCAAAAAAATAAAAATTAATAACTTTTTCATAATTTTATTATATCATGATGTTATGAAGATGAAATCAGTAATGAAATTTTGTTTTAAGACCGTATTGGTCTTTTGTGCGGTGATTTTGACTGTTCTATTGATGTATTTGAAATTGCTGCCGTATTGTGTCTCAAATGAAAAAGTCATATCTTATGTTGAAGATACTTTAAAAGAGCACTTAAACATTGATGCCGATATAGATAAGCCGGTCTTAAAAACTTATTTGTCGCCTAAAATAGATTTTACGATTGAAAATATTCTTATTACAAATCCTCAAAAAGAGGATGGAAACTCAGCAGAAATAAACGGAACGGAAAAAATACTTGAAATATCGAAACTAAATTTGGCTCTGTCTTTTAAAGACTTATTAAAAAAAACGATTAAAATAGATAAGTTCGGAGCAGACGGGATTTATGCGGACGTGAATAAAATAATGAATTTATGTCCGAAAAACGAAGCTGAAAGCAGTAAGAAATCGGAATGGAATTTTGATTTTTTTGATTCCGTCTTATATTTGGGGAAAAGTTTTATAATATATTATCCTGTTGAAAATACGCGCATTGAATTGAGTGCGGACAATTTAAATGTTGATAACAGAGAAAAAACGGAACGTTTCGTTCATTTTGATTTAAATGCAGACATAAAAAAGAACAATCAAAACGTTAATTTGGCGATAAAAGACGATAATAAAGTTGTTATTAAAAACAAGCATATATATGTGGATAATTGTCCGTTGATAATAAATAAATCAAAAATGTTTTTTGATGCTCAGGCCGATAAGAAAGATTTTGAAATAAATGTTTATGCCAAGAAATTTTTAATATCCGATGTAATAGAGCTTTTGGCAGCAAATGTTGTGGAAAATAACATACAAGAAGCATTGGCGCCTTTAGATAAGATAAGCGGTGATTTTGATTTAAATATAAAAATCGGGAGATTGGGAATTAACGGGGATATAAAAGTTAATAAAATATCGGCAAAATTAATTCCTTTGGGGAATATGCCCTTTGTTGTTACATCGGGAATGATTAAAATGCGCGGTAATGATATAGCATTGGAAAATTTCAACGGATATTACGACAATAAAAAGATTAATACAATAAGTTTGGAAGGAAAGGTAAAAGACTACTTAAAAACAATGCAAACAAATATTGTATTAAGTGTGCTTTTAACCGATGATTTCTTTTCAAAATATTTATCAAAGGCAGCAGGCGTAAAGTTTAATTTAAAAGGGAAAAGCCGTTCAAAAGTTATAATAACAGCGATAAATAATGATATAGACATAACGGCTATGGGCAAAATAGCCAAAGGCGACGATATACTGGTGGAAGGTTCATCATTAAGTCCGGTTAATTATGACAGGGCTTTAAGCACCGTTATTCATTTAAAAGGTGATAATTTAAATATAGAAAAGGTTAATTATTATATAGCAAAAGAATTAAACAGGAATACAACCGATGTTAAACCGATAATAACTCTGGACGGTAATTTAAATATAAAGAGCGGGAAAATATCGGATTTAGGGTTTAAAATTCCCAATCCGCTGCCGAGTGAATTCTTAAATGTGTTAATAGGTCAAAAAATGTTCAGGCGTGGAAAATTTTGGGGTGATATGCGCTATATCAATACCGGTAAAGTTCCGATATTATCGGGTAAACTTGAGGCGGAAAAAGTATTGGTTCCCCCGCAGAGATTATTTTTAAAATCGGGGAAAATTACCGCAGCTGATAATATTATAAATATTGATGCTGAAGGTAAATACAGACGTTGTTCCTGGATTTTTAAAGGGAATATTTTGAATGAAATAGTATTTCCGATTATTGTGAGGAATACTGATTTACACATTGATAATATAGATATAGCAAGGATAATGAAAGCGTTAAACAGTCCTGTTCAAACGGCTTCTTACAATACGGAAGATATCGAAGCGGATGAAGATGATACAATGAGTTTCAGCCCTGAAAATATTATTATAGAAAAGGCACAAGTAAAGATAGACAAAGGAAGTTACAATGAAATCAATTTCTCTGACGTACAGGCTGATATGACATTAGACAAAAACTCCGTTTTTAAACTGGGTTCAAATTTATTTGAAATAGCCGGCGGATACACTAATGCAAAACTAAATTGCGATTTGAAAAATCATAAATATTATATGCGTTTGGGCATAAAAGATGTTGATGCGGATATAATGTCTTCCGCCATTTTAAACTTAAAACGCGAAATTGCGGGTAAAGCATCAGGTTTAATTGAGTTAAATACCGATGAGTCTTTAAAATTAAACGGTCAAATCCTTTTTGAAGTAAAAGACGGTACAATTCAAAAAATAGGTTTGGTTCAATACATTCTCAATTTTGCTTCGGTATTCAGAAATCCTTTAACCATGATTAGTCCTTCCATATTCTCAGATATGATAAATATTCCCGAAGGTAATTTTGACAAAATAAAAGGAGAATTAAAATTAAAGAGTAACATTATTGAATTATTGAAGATAAAATCATATTCACCATCTTTAAGTTCTTTTATAATAGGAAGATATAATCTTGAAAACAGTGATGCGATACTTCGAATATATACTAAATTCAGTAATAAAAACAAAGGATTTGGCGGAATATTAAGACATATTTCATTAAACAGTCTGGCAAACAGAATTCCGTTAAATTCAAGAAACGATGCAAATTATTATGCTGCCGAATTGGAACAGCTTCCGCCTATTGATGCTGATGATATTGATTGTCAGGTTTTTGTTACGAAAGTTGACGGTGATGTTGAGCATAACAATTTCATTTCTTCTTTGAAGAAGATAAAATAACTGATGATATAATTATTAACATGTAAAAGGAGTTATATATGCAGATAAAAGATTATCAAATAGTAATATTGGGACTTATGATTGCACTAGGGAGCGTTATTTCGACATTTATATTATCAAATGCTGCGGTTAATTATCAAAAGTTGCAAAATCAGACAATCAAGGTAACGGGGAGTGCAAGCCAAAAGGTAATATCCGATAATGCCTCATGGACTATCAGATTTTCCGCAAAAAATTCTTCTTTAAAGGGAGCATATTCCCAATTGGAAGCCGATGCGCGTAAAATTACGGATTTCTTTACTTCTGAAGGAATAGACATAAATGATATTAAATTTTCCGTTATAGACAGCTATCCGCAGTATAAAAAATTTCCCGGAACTTATAATAATACCAATGAAATTGAATATTACATCGCAAACCAATCGGTAAAAGTTCAATCTTCAGATATAACAAAATTAACGGATATTTCTAAGAAAGTTAATGTACTTGTCAATAAGGATATTGATTTGAACGCCGAACCGCTGCAGTATTATGTGTCAAATCTCGATGATATAAAAATCAAAGCTGCGGAGGATGCCGCTAAAAATGCGAAAGAAAGAGCTCAAAGCCTTGTTAAAGGTACAAACGGTAAAATAGGTGTTATGACAGGCGCTAAATTGGGTGTATTCCAAATTGTTCCCGTTGATTCCACCGAAGTTAACGATTACGGCATTAATGATACGTCCTGTGTTGAAAAGAAAGTCGTTTCTACCGTAAGCGCAACTTTTACGGTTAAATAAATACTTTTCAATTGATGTTGAAGTGTTAAACTTATAAAAAAGGTATTTACACTTGAAACGTTTAATAAAACTCTTATCAGGCATGGGAATTCTGATATTAATACAGTATATTTGCAATATTACGGTAAAATTATTGCATATAGTTTTGCCTGCCCCAATATTGGGGATGATTATTTTAGCGTACCTGCTTCAAATGAAAATAATAAAAAAAGAATGGGTAAAAGACATTTGCGAGATGCTGTTAGGATACATGCCTTTAATGTTTGTACCTTTATTGGTGGGAATTATTGTTTATTATCCGATTATAGAAAAAAACTTTATACCGATTATGGTTAATGTAATAGTAACGGCGACTTTGACGTTAATTCTTACGGGTATAATTGTGGATAATATTATAAAATACATCAGATTACGCAAAATAAGGAAGTATCATAATGAATAATCTGTGGGGAATAATATTAACGGTTATACTATACGGGATAATCCAAAGATTAAAAAAAATACCTTGTTTTAAATTTATAAATTCCAATCTCACGACGGGGTTAATTATAATAATAATACTGATTATATCCAAAACGGATTATACAAAATATAATGAAACGGCGTGTTATCTGACATTGTTACTTGGTCCTGCGACGATAGCATTGGCTTATCCGTTGAGTGAAAACATAGAACTGTTAACTAAAAATAAGCGTGCAATATACAGCGGATTTATAATAGCGACATTAACCGCTTTGGTAACAAGTTTTATATTGGGAAAATTATTTCATTCCGATTGGCAGATAATTACATCACTTATGCCCAAATCGGTAACTACACCAATAGCACTGGAAATATCAAAAGCAATAGGCGGAATACCGGAGCTTACAGCTTGTATTGTGGCTCTTACAGGGATATATGGCGCAGTGTTCGGACATAAAATATTAAAATTAATGCATGTAAAAAGTGATACGGCTATAGGCTTGGCAATAGGCGCCGCAAGCCATGTATTGGGAACTTCCAGCTGCATAGAAAAGCATAGACCTGCTCAAATCGTAATGGCTACAATTTCTTTGATAATTGTAGGTATATTGACAACACTTATCTGTATATTCTTGTTTTAATAACAGCTCTTTAAGTTCTTAAAAGCTAAAAAGCCAATTATCAAACAGATATACGAAAATTGTGCGGTTTTATATCAGATTAGAAGAATATAGATCTTAATTTTTTACCGGCTTCGACAATTTTGTCGCCCATATTCTTTTTAACGGGGATTACATAATTTTGTTCAAATTCATCTTCAAATCTGATTTTTTCCAAAACACCTTTATTATATTCATATTTGAAATTTTTATATTGAGGAGTAAGGGTTTTAACGTCGGATAATCTCCCGCCTGCATTATAATCGTATGAATTCAAAATGTTTTTGATTTCTTTTCCGTCTTTGTCATAAGCGGTTATCTGTGTTATTTTCCCTCTGACATTTTTCTTTGTTACAACTTTTGCAACATCGTTAACGGGGTTTATTATTTCGGTTACAACGGTTTCTCCGACTAACGGTTGGTTAGTGAAAGATTCTTTGATACGAATACCGTTTTTTAATGTTTTAGTAACTGATGAAGCATCATCGTTTAAAGAATACGATATGTCTTGTGCTTCTTTTTCTTCATCAATAGGTTTTTTAATATTAAGTGCTGCACCTGTAGCGAAAGCGCCTGCAGCGAATAATAATTTCGGTAATCTCTTATATGCGATGATACCGACTGCTGCGCCTGCAGCGAAAGCGCCTGCCGTTAATAATACTTTTGATGCAGTATTATGTTTTTTATTCTTTATGGGTTGATTTTCATTATTTTCAGATTTAACTTTTTTTCTGCCAAACGATGAGTATTTAGTGTTGAATTGATTTACCGCATTAATGTTCATGTTAAATTCCTTTCAAGAAACAAAGTCTATTTATTAAAGTCATATAAAAATTTAATTTGACAAAATTACAATTAAAGTTTATAAAAGTTAACAAAAAATTATTTTTTGTCAAACAGAGCGTTAACAAAATCTAAAGAATTAAAAAGTTTTAAATCGTCGATTTTTTCGCCGGTTCCGACAAGTTTAACCGGAAGATTAAATTCTTTTGCGATAGCAATAATAATTCCGCCCTTTGCGCTTCCGTCAAGTTTCGTGAGAGCTACAGAGGTTAAATCAACCGATTCTGAGAACAATTTTGCTTGTGATAAGCCGTTTTGTCCCGTATTGGCATCTAAAACAAGAATACTTTCTTTGAGAGCTCCTTTAGCAAGTTTATCAATAACATTTTTTAT
>CANRHJ010000049.1 GCA_947630355.1 Candidatus Gastranaerophilales bacterium
TACAAAAAAAGTTAATAAGATACTTATAGAACAAGCTGTTAACATTAATAAAGAACTATATTTGAGCTTAACTTTCGACCGCAGCAAAGAAGCATTGGCTTTTATATTCTCCGTTCAAGGCGGAACGGATATTGAAGAAACAGCCGCCTCTTCTCCCGAAAAAATCTGCACTTGCATCATTGATGATAATTTCAGTTATGAAAAGATTGTTTCTAATCAGGGATTTAATGACTCAATTAACAAACAAATTATCAATATTGCCAAAGCATTACATAAAATTGCGCTTGATAAAGATGCTCTGCTTATAGAAATTAATCCTCTGGTGATAACGGCTCAGAATGAGGTTATAGCTCTTGATGCTAAAATAAACTTTGATGATAACGCATTATACAGGCATGAAGATATATTGGCATTGAAGGATGAAACGGAAGAAAACCCGCTTGAGCTTCAGGCGCAAAAAGACGGACTTAATTATATTAAATTGGACGGTACAATAGGGTGTATGGTAAATGGTGCGGGTTTAGCTATGGCGACAATGGATATAATCCGTTTAGCAGGTAAAAATGCGGCAAATTTTCTTGATGTCGGAGGCGGTGCAAGCAGCGAAAAAATCGAAAAAGCATTTAAACTTCTTATGGAAGATAAAAATCTTGAAGCAGTTTTTATTAACATTTTTGGGGGAATTCTTAGGTGTGATTTTTTGGCAGAGGGAGTTAAAAATGCAATAAGAAATTTAAATATCAATATTCCGGTTATAGTTCGGATGGAAGGTACCAACAAAGAAGCGGGTGCCGAAATTCTAAATCATTCAGGCTTAAAATTCACAGTAGTACACGATTTAAATGAAGCAATAGAGGTAATAAAGAAAATATAATGTCTATTTTTATAAACAAAGATACGAAATTAATAGTTCAGGGGATAACCGGTAAAGAAGGTTCATTTCATGCTAAAAGCTGTCAGGAATACGGCACGAAACTGGTCGGAGGTGTAACGCCCAATAAAGGCGGTCAAAAAATTCTTGATGTTAATGTCTATAACACCGTGAAAGAAGCGGTTGAAGAGACACATCCTAATGCGAGTATTATTTTTGTTCCCGCAAAATTTGCGGCAAACGCAATAATTGAAGCTGCGGAAGCAGGGATTAAGTTAATTGTATGTATAACTGAAGGCATTCCGGTTTACGATATGTTAAAGGCAAAATCGGCGGTAAAATCCAACGGAGCAAGACTCATAGGTCCTAATTGTCCGGGTTTGATTGTTCCCGGCGAATGTAAAATAGGTATTATGCCTTCATCTATTCACAAAAGAGGTAATGTCGGTATAATTTCGAGAAGCGGAACGCTTACTTACGAGGCTGTATATCAATTGACTCAGCTTGGTATAGGTCAATCAACCTGCATCGGCATAGGCGGAGATGCTGTTATCGGAACAAGTTTTACTGATGTACTTAAAGAATTTCAGGAAGATGATGAGACTAAGGCAGTTTGTATGATTGGTGAAATAGGCGGAAGTGCCGAAGAAGAAGCAGCAGACTACATAAAACAATACTTTACAAAACCCGTTGTAAGTTTTATCAGCGGGACGAGTGCTCCCAAAGGTAAAAGAATGGGGCATGCCGGCGCTATTATATCAGGGAACAGAGGCAGTGCCGCAAGTAAAATTAAAGCACTTACTGATGCGGGGGTTTGTGTATGTTCCAATCCGGGTATGCTTGGAGCTGCTATTAAAGATATTCTTGCCAATCAAACCGTTTAGATTTATAAAATTTTTGAGCGGCAATTTAATTTTGCATACGGGTTTAACGTGACAAGGAACTCGTTTGAGTCAGCTCTGACGATGAATTTTCCGCTTTTATGTTATTGATGCTGTTTATGTTATCTTTAGCGGCACACTGAGGGGATTTTTTATTTTGGAATTTATTTGTATTTTCTCTGTTTTGATTATTGGCGTACAAACTGGCATTATTTGCTTCACGAGCTTGTTTTATCACATCTGAAAGTTCTAATACCTCTGCTTGAACATTATTTATTAGTGTAATGAATATAACTAAGCTTATTATTATTTTACCCATATTTCCTCCGTATTTTTAATATATTGAGAAATTTACGGGTTTTTCCATATCTTAGAGAATAATCCCATATCGGCATTTCATTTTCATTATTTTTTCGACGGAGATATTAATATCTTCTTCCTTAATTTTTCCCGAAATAACGGCTTGTTCTGTTTCATTGATTAAATTACGAATATCTTCCGTAGTATCTCTGAATATAAACATATTTACACCGGCATTAACAGCCATAATACAGGCTTCGGATTTTGTATACCCTTTAATGCCGTTCATTTCCATATCATCCGTGATAATAATTCCCTTAAATCCGAGTTCTTCAATTAATATGTCTTTTACTATTTTTTTTGATACAGAAGCGGGAGACACATCAAGATTAGGATACAAAACATGTGCTGCCATTATTGCGGGAATTCCCTCTGATATTGCGGCTTTAAAAGGTTTTATATGAAATTCATACAATTCTTCTCTGCTCAAATCTATGACGGGTAATGTCTTATGAGAATCCGCATTCGCAGCACCATGTCCCGGAAAATGCTTCCCTACGGATATTATCCCGTACTTCTCATACTCTTTTATTACAACTTTAGCTGCATTTATAACATTATCCGTAACGGAAGAATATGCTCTTTCCCCTATTATCGGATTATTTTCATTTGTATTTACATCCAACACAGGAGCATAATTCATATTAATTCCGTAGCTTTTTAATTCCAGAGCTATTTCTTTTGTTTGATTTTGTATATATGTAACACCCTTTTGATATGCATATTTCGCACTCAAATATTTTTTACCGTTGTGAATTTTCTCTGTTCTTTCAACTTTTCCGCCTTCTTGGTCAATACTGAATATTAAAGGGATTAAACTATCCTTTTTCATATCCTGTATGGTCTGTTTTATCTGATTTTTACTCTCTATATTTTCAGAGAAGAAAATTACACCGCCCAAGCCGTTTTTAAGTAAGTCGGTAAAATACTTATTATTACGGTAATTTACTCCGCCATAACCGGTTATAAACATTTGAGATATTTTTTGTTTTAAGCTTAACTCATTTATGTTCATTTTATCTCTTTATTTTATAAATTCTGAATTCACTCGGTTCTAATTTATCTATTTCTATCGTTTTAACATTCGGTGCGCAATAGTGTGGTATAAAGTCTTTTTTATCACTTTCATATTTATATTCACAATCAAGAACATAATCTCCCGGAATTTCAATTTTTTTATTTTCCGCAGCAGAATTAACCTTAATTGTATACTCCATTATACCCTCCGAATTTTGTTTTAATATTTTCTCATTCAAAGGCAGATAATTTGCTGCAACAATTAAACATTCTTTAGATGTTTCTTTTGATATTAACCAACTAACGAAACCGTTTTTATTCTGTTGAATAATTTGAGCTTCTCCGTCGGTAGTAAGATCATTAAATATTGCAAATCTGCGTATGGCATCAAACCTGTTATAAAAATCTTCGTCATTATTTCTTATTAAAGAAACTTCTTCCTGAATAGTCGTTTCAATGCCGTCTTTTGAATACGATTCATCACCGTCCGTATACATACAAGGTCTTTGTGCAAATTTACCACCCGGTAAAAATTTAAACTTGAACCATTTAAACAGAGCTTCTTCTTTATCGCTTAAACCTATATATCTGTTTATTGTCCTGAATTCTCCGTCTTGATTATTGTAGGTCTTTAATATTGATAAGAGCGAATTTTTGTAAATCGAATTATTATAATCCTGGAGTTCACGGTTATTTACTATTACCTCTGAAGGATTTTTTTCATAATCCGTTTTTGTATCATTACCCCATAAGATATCAAATTTCATATCCTGATGATATTCTTTATAGAAGGCGCCTCTTAATCGGTATTCCGCCATCACCGCAAAATACGGAAGTTTATTTTTTAGTATTTCGTTAGCTTTTTTTAAAACCAAACGCGGTGCTCTGTAACTTATCGGTCTTAAATCTTTTTCACTCATTTCATCAACAACGAAATCACTGTGAGTCATTCTGTAACCGTCAAAATTATATTCTTCCTGCAAATCCTGCAAATATTTCAGATAGAAATTTATAACAGGCAGGTTATATTCTCCGTTTTCCAAATAGACAAAATAATAAGGTGTCTGACAATCGGAATCCGCAAATTGTGATACATCATGACCTTTATCGTTATAATGTCTGAAAATAGGGTAAGCTCCGCCTTCGGACATCTTATCAAATATAGGTATTCCGCTTGAACACCACGCACCGTCAGGCAGTGTCCACAAACCTTCCTCTATTAAAGTATTTATTATTTCTCCCCTTTTGGTTATATCACTATCGTGCTTTATTTTACAAGAACTTACCCCCTGAACTCGCGCGACTATTTCTCTTACACGTTTTTGAAGTTTTTGCTGCTCTTCCTTTCTTGTCATATAATTTGAAAGTTCTTTTTTCTTTTCCTCAAGTTCTTCGGTAAATCTGTTATATATAGGCATAAAATCAGCTGATAAATCTGCAGACCCGCTTTTTAGTGTGGTTTTATATATATTCCTTACAATGGTTACATCATCTTCATCAAACTCTTGTGCTATTTTAATTGTGGCAAAATTCAATGATTTTGATATTTCTTCGATTAAATAATTAACATCAATCCATCTTACCAATTCGGGATGAACCATAATCGTTTTTGAATATCTTCCGTTTTGAGGGAAAACATCATACATAACAGGGTGGCCCGCCAATTGAGAAAGCGCCGTAAATAATTTAATTTGTTCTTTTCCGCTTATTCCGTTTAATTCAAGTTCCTTATCGGTAAGCTTTGAACTGACTTCTTCGGCACTGGCCGTTAAATAGGCATTCCCGAAATCTCTCGGCTGGAAAGGTATAAGGTATATCGTTGTCGATAATATATTTTTTTCTTTATTCCCTGAAGGCAGTATTACTATTTGTTTCAGCCAGTCTATAAATTTTGCCGGAGATAAATCTTCCGCACCATTCCCCAATGCAGCTAAATTTATTAATTTTATATCGTGCTGTTCTTTTTTAATCCAATCAGCATCTGTATATCCGGCTCTTTTTACCGGACTTATATTGTCTTCATCAATATTTATTCTTCCGTCTTTATATGTTTCATTTATTTCAAGTTTCTTTTCAAGACAAAAGATTGTTTCCTCCGAAGTCAACTCTTCCAATGCTCTGTTTTGGGAATATGGCAAATATCCGTATTGTTCAATTAACCCGTAAAGTTCTTCTTTTCTTTCCGGTTTTATATTCACTTTACAATATATCTTTTTTATTTGCTCAAATTTGGAATTAATTTCTTCTGCTCTGTTTATTTTGCGCTGTTTTTTAAAAAGAAACTCTAACATATTTTACCTCTTGCAGATTTGTTACACATTACACTCCCTATATAAAATATAGTATTATTTTCATATAATAGCAAGATAATTAATTTTAACAAATATCAATCTAAAGATTTAGATGATTTTATAAACCGTTTGATTGATGCATTGTTTTTAAAAAATATTTAAAATGATTTAAAAAGGGTAGTCGTTGGAGATTTGATGTATATAAGGAATAAGCATAGTTTTTTATCTGATTTGGTGTCGCACTTTGCCGCCGGCTCATCGTCGCCGTACAAGTGCTCACCTTTTAAAGCTGCCGCTCAAAAATTTTGCCCGCATTCCTTATCGCGAAATTTTCTCGGACGATTTTATTTATTGTTTTTTGTGCTATACTTTATTTTTTCACAGCTGAGTGCAAATGCATACGTTAATTCTCTTTCGGGTATTGATGTAAAACAATCCGGCAATAATTATGATGTAATGCTGAAGCTGGATAAATTCTCAGGTATCAAAAAAATTAATACGGAACAAAATAATCTGACTATAATGCTTGACAATACTGTCCCGTCTGATTCCGTTGAAATTATTTACGACAATGCCAAAGATTTAGATAATATTACCGTACAAAAAAAGAATAAAAATAACACAATCGTTCTCTTACAGGGCAATAATATTGAAAATGCAAGAATTTATACAAAAGAGCTCTCGGGCGGAACCGTTCACAGAGCGGATGTAAAGCCTGATATTATATATATCGCGGATAAAAATGTTGTCCTTGTATCTTTATTGGGCTTATTTATAATATTCTCCATACTTCTAAATCTCAGACCGCAAAGTAAAAGATATTCTTCAAACTCCGTTAAAAACGCTCATACAAAAAGCATAAAGAAAATAAAATCTTTTACGTTAAGAAATAAAACAAATACGCAATCCGCTACAATTCCTTCCATTAGTTACAGTGTAAACGGAAGTTTTAACAGTACCGTTATGTCAATTCCCAAAGATTTTATCTCTGATAATTATTATAACGAAGAAAATGAACGGATAAGAAAAGCGGGTTAATTACTTGCATTATTCCCGGAAAAATTATAAGATAAATATGTCCGGGAAAATTTCGCGATAAAGAACATTATCAAAAGGACATCCCTGCGATGCGAGGATATGTGAAAATGTATCGCGGCTGAGCGGAATTTCAAAACAACGGACACTAATATGCAATTTTGATTAAATATTAAAAAAATGAGTTTTTTATGCAGGTATTAAAAGCGGACGAAGTCTTTAAAAACATTAAAATAATTGATAAAAAAACATTTGAAAATTCGGGAAATATAATTTTAGATTTTTCCAATGTTGATAATATTGACTTAAAATCTATAGAAACGCTATTAAATATTCAAAAAGTTGCTCTTTTAAATAAAAAATCTTTATCAATAAGTAACGTTAATTCTAAAGTCGAAAACTTATTGGAAGTTACAGGCTTAAATAAGACATTTGCAAATCTGGCAACAAATCCTATTACATTAAAAAAGGTATAGAGATGACATTCCAATTTTATATAGTTCCCACTCCGATAGGTAATTTAAGCGATATTACATACAGAGCAATTGATATATTGAAAAAAGTTGACTGCATAGCTTGCGAAGATACCCGCGTAACAAGAATTCTTGCGGAAAAATATAATATAGGCGCGAAATTAACGGATTGCCATAAATTTAACGAAAAAGAACGAAGCAATAAAATTATAAATCTGCTAAAAGAAGGTAAAACCGTTGCATTGGTATCTGATGCAGGTACGCCTTGTATTTCCGATCCGGGCTGTTATTTAATAGAAGCTCTGATTGAAAATAATATAAAATACACCGCACTGCCCGGAGCCTGCGCCGTAACCACTTTTTTGTCTCAAATTCCGCGAAATACTGAAGAATTCGCTTTCATAGGTTTTATACCTAAAACTAAAAATCGGCAAAAATTACTTCTGGATAAATATAAATACATTAATACCGTCTTTTATGAATCGCCTAACCGCTTACTTAACACTCTGAACAATATAAAAGAATTCTACGGGGAGAATATCAAAATTGCCGTAGGAAGAGAACTTACTAAAATTTTTGAAGAAATTAAAATAGATGATATTTCTCATATAATTGATTACTATGAGAATAATACATTAAAAGGCGAAATTGCAGTTATGCTGTTCGCATTAAATTCTAATGACGTTTCGGAAGAATTTCTTAATGATAAAATTGAAGCTCTTAAAGAAGAAGGCTTTTCACCTAAAGATATTTCCAAAATAATTTCTAAATTGTATAATATGAACAAAAATCAAGTATATAAAAAACTTATAGATTAAATTAATTTGATTTTATATTATACGTTTGATAAAATTTGTTTGAAATAAGGCGGTTTTATGTTGAAATCATTTTTCAAATCAGTTGATTATTATTGGTTTTTTGTAATATTGACATCAATATTATGCTTCGGATTTTATCTTACAAATAATTCAATCGGTATAGATGATGAAATTATGAAAATTTCTTCTTCATTCCAAATAATATTACCTGACGGGCGATTAGGGAATATAATCAGTGCGAAATTATTTGGCAGCTTAACTTATCTGCCGTTCTGGCGTGAATTTACAGCTGTATTACTATATATTATCGGCATTAGCATCCATATTGATAATTTTATTAAATACACTTCCGATGAAAATAATTCAGTTTTTGATAAAAAATCAGCCGTGATATTTGCATGCACGGCCATATCTTTCCCTTTTACGGCTTTCCATTTTATATTTTGCGGTATAGCTTTTGAAATTGCTTTGAATATAGTTCTGACCGGTATTTGTATTAATCTCTTCTTTAAATACCTTTTAACAAACTGTAAGAAATATTTAATTTATATTTTTATGCTTTTGACCATAGTATTTTCATATTATGAAGCGGGATTATTATATTTTCTGATAGGCATATTATTTATTTTTATTATGAATTACATATTCAAACCGGGCAATTCCGCCAAATTCGGTTTAGTTAAGATTGTTCCCGCAATATTATTATGTATATCTGCAGCTTGTATCAACTTGTGTTTAGTCTTTATTTTGAAATGTATAACCGGAATTTTTGGAAACAGATTAAATGAATTTTTCAGATATGATATAACCTCTTTAAGTAATTTTATAAAATCGTTTATATTTTCAATAAAAGATTTTATACAATACTTTATAAGTTCAGCTTCGGGTAATTTCGGAAGTTTGATGTTATTAATTACATATACGGTTTTATTTATTATTTTAATTTATTATACAATCAACCGAAAAGATATGAGGATTATAGCAGCAGGACTGTTAATGATGATAATACCGTTTAGTTTTGTTATATTAATGGGGGGGGGTAGATGTATACCGTACAGAGTTTATTTATCTTCAGCCTTTGTCATAGCAGGAACACTGTCAATGCTGCAAATAATTTTTAAGAACAATCAGACCTTTATAAAAATATTATTTGTAATTACCGCCGTAATTGTATTTTATCAGTCACAAGAGATGAATTTAATATTTTATACCGAACATTTGAAATTTAACCTGGATAAAGAACTTGCATACAACATAAAACATGATATTGATAAAATGAATTTATCAAATAAGCCGATGTTATTTATAGGGATGGCAAATCTTGCACAAACATTGAAAAATTATCCCGGAGCAGACGAATTAACATTATCAATATTTAATTGGGACAGATATGATACAAAACTTTCCGAATTGACCGTATCGAGAGGATATTATTTTATGCGTGCATTAGGATATAATTTTGAGCAATATAATATACAAGACTCCGGTAAAAGCACGGAAGAATTTGAATTGATGATAAAAGAAGCAATAAAAGATATGAATAATTATCCGCAAGAAAATTATATAAAAGATATGGATGATTTCGTCTTAATAAAATTAGGTGAGTCAAAATACGAATAAAAAAACGCCTTCCTAAGAAGGCGCAACAATAAGATAAAATGATTTAAGCAATATTTTGTATTTTATCACTCATGCCTTCGATATCATCTTTCAACATCTTTTTAACGACATCATTTTGAGCATCAAGCATTTTACAAACTGTTTCAATATTTTTAACTTTGTTTTCCAAAATAGCATCGGCATTATTCAAAATACTGCTGGTAACTTTCTGATAAGCGGCTAAAGGCGCACTTGAAACACCTTGAAGCAAGTTGCCGATAAGAGTGGTCCCTAAGCCGAAAGAGCCGAGATAAGGCGACATAGCTTGTAATATGCCTCCAAATCCCGAAACAATACCTGCTGCAGGTAATAAGAAACTGTCGCCAAATCCGAAACCGGAAGCAAGACCAGCTGTATAACTCAAAGCATTCAGCCCCGTTGAACCTGCAATTTCACCTACTGAAGTTAAAGAGGAAGCTCCGCCAGTGACATAACCGTTTTCGGACCCCGTTCCGAAACCTTGAACAATCGGGCTGGCACCACCGGTAAATCCGGAATATTGAGCCAACGAACCTACACCAAAAGCACTGTTCACACCGCTGGTGGAATTAGAAGGCGACCAGTAAGACGTACCCGGAATATTTAGAGCTGTACCGCCGCCCATCGTCGACATAAACGAACTTGGAGATATCATACTGGCCAGTTTCCATAAGAAACTGCCTGCGGTACCAAACCCGGCACCGTCTGATGCCGAACCGCTAACTGTTATATCTCGTAATAAGTCATAAGTTTCAAATAACATCGCTTTCGCATCACTGCTCAATGTTCCGTATTTATTTGATATTACCAAATAACTGTCATTTTTATAACTCATATTTTACATTCCTCTTTTATGTTTATTTGTGTTTACAATTCTGCATACATTTTTTATGCAAATGTCTTAAATGTATTATCTATGTTCTTATCAAGAATTGTTTTAACAGCTTCCAACTCTGTTTGAAGTTCTTGCTGTTCGGTATCTATTTGGTTTAATCTTAACTCAAGAACTTTATCTTCCTGCTGCAGTGATTCTGTTTGAGCATTTAAATCAGCAACCATCTTATCGTATTCTTCTTTGCTCATTGTATAATCTCTCAGAGCAGCATCATAACCTTCCGTATCATAAGTTCTTGTAGTATTTACATCAGTCGCATTAAAGATTGTTTTTCCGGTCTTCGGATCAATAGCTGAAATACTTGAAAATCTGTTGTTTTGATCAAATACTATATTTGCATTTTCAAATACAACCTGTTCTGTAAATTCTTTATTTCCGCTTATATACGAGTTTAATTCTTCCTCAGGATAATTTTCAACGGCACTTTGAGTCATATAATGTGTTATACCTTCTTCATCCTGATAATAATATAAAGATTTATCCTTTACGGTCCCTTCACCATAAGTTTCATTAATCAATGCAATCATACTTTCACTGTTCTTTGCATTAGCATTTAAAGTAAATGAACCGTTTGGTGTATTCAAGGTATAAACTGTTTGACCGTCTTTTTCTTCTTTTACGATATTGGAATTCGTCAATGCAGTACCGATTGCAACGTTCTTTTTATATGTACGTTCCGCATTAATATAGAAAGTACCGTCATCATTTTGATAATAAGATTTTACTAAATAATCACCATCATATCCTGATGTATTGCTTAAATTAAATGAATAATTTGATTCATAAAACGCTGTTGTATCAGGTGCAACCGGTACATCTAACGCTAACAGCTTGTTGTATAAAGAATTTACTTCCTCAGCTAAAGCTGTCCTCTGCTGGTTTACCTGTTGACCTTCATATTCTATATTTGATTTTCTTGCCGTTATACCTAAAAATCTTGCTTGAGAAGCTGCTAAACCCATTTGCCTTTCTCCATTCTATTGTTACCTATATTTCTTATATCGGTATTTCTCTTTAAAACTTTAATTTTTTTATTAAAAATGTAAAGTTATGTAAAGCGAAACGGAAAAAGTTAAATCTACCTGAATTCTTATATAATAATATTTTTTTTAAAGTCAATAAAAAAGGAAGCAAAGCCTCCTATTTTTATTTATTCAATATATTAATTTTATTTTTTTTCATCCTTATGATGTTTTTTATCAAAGAACTTAGAACTTATTTTGTTAGCAATAGGAGTAATAATAACCGGTCCCATAAATCTGTATATGAGTCCTAAGATAACCAGAACCTTTAATTTATTAAATCCCGGTAAAATATTATCGGCTTCTTTTCTTGCGGCTAATGCATTATAGACATCATCGGCAGCATCTTTAACAGCCGCCTGAGCTTTTTCTATATTTCCGGCATTAGAACTGAGTGCGGTTTTTATTGAATTTTGAACATTGTTTAAAGTATCTTTGGAAATTTGAAATGCTTTTAATTTACCTTCTTCACCGACTAGTCCCATTAAATGTTTACCTGCCAGTTCAGCGGCTTCTTCAACTCCCTGTTTTAATTTGGCAGGTTCTGTTATGGCACTGACCTGTGCAACTTTTTCGAGCAATTCCTTTTGCGGAGAATTACCTAAGGCTTCTTGTGCTTTAAGCCCTAATTTCGTATAAAAATCTTGATGATTAGCAAAGTACTTTTCTGCCGCATTATTAACAAACTTGGAAATCTTACCTTCAATTAAATAAGCGCCTGCTGTAGAAAC
>CANRHJ010000050.1 GCA_947630355.1 Candidatus Gastranaerophilales bacterium
GCGAGTTTGACATCTTTAGTCGAAAATTTTAAAATAAATTGGCAAAAATTTAAACGGCATTTAAATGCCGTTTAAAAGGTGTTTTATATGTGTTCAAAATTACATCCGTTCAATATACCAATTAGACATTCCGAAGTGATTAAAATTCCAATGTAATTCAAAATAGAAATTAAACTCTATGATAAAAGATATTAAAGATACAATGGAAGCATTATCTTCAGGAAGAAAAAATGAATTTACCGATAAGTTAAAAGAAAAAAGAGTTTTTGCTGCCAATAAATTGATTTATTCAAAAGATCTTACGGAAGAACAAATTGAAGAATACAATGCAAACAGGCCAACGGAAGATGATACGGAACCGGAAGTGATTATTGATTTTTATCGCAGATTTATATACAGAATGGAATACATGATGAAAGTCGGCGAAGAAAAAGGATATAACCTTATTTCCTTTATGGGACCATAAATAAATTTACCTCGTTTCAATGGAATAAATAAACCGCCAAATTAATTCAAAAACCGCCTTATAACCGTTCAAAATATGTTCAAATTCATCTTTGTGATAAGACTGTTTCAAAATGAAGTAGTAGCATTTAATGCTGCTGCAAACCTTTTTTCTGCATTTTTTAGTTTTATATTCGATAGTGACATATTTTCAGGCAAATTTTCTTTTTTATTTTTTATTATTTCAGCACAAATGGCACAATCTTCTTGTGACATATCGCATATAATAAATAAATTAAATTTGGCTCTTGATGCACCAACATAAAATCTATTACAATTCTTTTGAGTTAAAAATGTATTTTTGTCAACATCAATTAAAATAATGGCATCTGCTTCCAGTCCTTTAAAATCTGCACAATTTGTTATTTTTAGATTTACGTTATTATACAAATATTCCGAACCATAATTGGAGAGTAAGCTCTTACCATTTTCTATTTCTTGTTTTGTTTTACAAGAAAGTATTACTATTTCTTTTGTATTAATGCCTTTATTTATACATTTTTTTATAAAATCATTCAAAGACTCTATTTGTTTATCTTTATCTTTTGAAGCAAAGATAATAGTAGTATCACCTATCACGCTGTCAGGTCTTAACTTTATATGTTGATATTTTTTTAATAAATTTAATGGTCTGATTGATGTTTCAGCTATATTATTAGTATTTCTGCAATTAACCGTTAATGATAGTCTACAGTCCGCATTTTTTATATAATTTGGGCAGCATTCTCCTTGTATAAATTGTTGTTTATCGTAAAAAACATACATACTACCAATTTCTTCTTCTTTATTTACGACTGCGGCCTCAAATGTATCCAAAATATTATTTTCTTCAATATCAGATTGCCCAAAATCTTGTCCTTCATCAACTATTACATGTTTATATTTAAAATTTCCATCTATATAATCATCTGTAATTTTATTTTTTAATAATTTATAATCTGCATAACCTGTCTTGCAATACGAACAGGCAAAAGCATCTATATTATAAAAGTCTATATTAGGATGTGAGTAATTTTTTCTCAGGTGTTCACATAAAGCTTTGTTGTAACATAAAAATAATACATTTTCACCATTATTAGCATATCTTTTTGCGGTTTCCAGTGCAATCATTGTTTTACCTGTTCCCCCTGCACCATTAACAGTTACAACTTGTTGTTCTTCCAAAAAATCTAAAATTTTCACTTGTTCATTTAATAAGCGAGCAAGCGAGCTTCTATTTATAGAAATTTCGGATGCCATTGATGACACAAGATTAAATTCCGGACATAAAATATTTTCCAGCACTCGTTTTACATCAAATTTTGCAAGATTGGTTTTGATTTGTTTTTCTACATCTAAACTAAAAATTTTATCCAAGGCTGAACCAGGATTTTGTAAATCCTCATTTGTTAGTGTAATTTCAGGCAAAGCATCAGGGGTTAATATAATATTATTAAACTGCTGCTTTGTTAACGAGATAAACCAAACTGCAGAATGAATTTTACATTTATCCAGAATAGAAGAGCATTTTGCTTTATTAAATCTATTAATAATAGAAATTTTCTTTTCTTCTGCCTGCCAATATGGTCCTCCTCGTTTCATTTCAATTCCGTTTGCATAGTACCATTTTAATTTATTTTTCTCGTTTAATTTTGTATAAACGCTTCCGGATTTTGCTTCAATACATATTATTCCTTTCTGTGGATTAAAGATAACAAAATCAATTTCTTTCGGAATTATTACATTATTAACAAGATTTGTAACCCTTAATGAATGAAAAATATAGTAGTCTTCATCCTTAGGTAAATTATTTTTAAGAGCATAAAATATTTTATCTTCTTGGCTCTCCGGCGTATATTCATTTGGCTCATCAGCAATATAAACAGTCATATCAACACCTACTTAACAATTTAGTTATATTTAACATATTAAAATCTTCAGATAAACAAAATGTATGCCAATCTGAAAGCTTTGCAATTTTATATGATTCAATTTCGTCGTTAGAAAATAAAATTATTTTTGCATTTGGCCAAGCCAAAATTGGTTCAAGAACTTCTCCGTTTTCATATACAGTAAGGGTTGGCATATAATAAGGTTTATCATATAATTCTATATTTTTTGCTTGTGAAATCGTATTAAAAACTTTGAGTTCATCCGAACTTATTTCATCGGAAATGTAATCTGATATTTCTTCGTATGTTTTGTTACTTAAATTAACACCGTTGTTATTAAATATCAGTTTATATTTTAATTCTTTTGATGTATTAAAATCAGGATTATCTATAAAATCAAGTTCTTCAATTTCAAAATCATTTTTACCTGATAATAATTTCTTATAAAAATCAATTGCATATTTACGCTTTAAATTATCGTGTTGTCTTTGATTGTAATAATTACATAAACAAGCATAACATGCGGCATCACCTTCTTCTCCTCCGCAGGTACAACTTTCCACAATTTTATATGCGGCAGACAACACATTTTGCATAACTGACGGCTTCATAATTTGTCTTACATAACCCGCACCTCCCGGAGTATTATCAAATAATACAAATGCTCTGCTATTTTCTGACCAATGCAAACAACCCGAAATTTCATTTCTATTAACCGGAATGTACTTACTTAAACCTTCAAGTAATGAATATAGAATTGACCACGCTTCATTATCTTCAAATTGTTGTCCAATAAATCTTAGGACAACAACGTCTGTTTGAAATTCATGACCTATATCCAGTTTATATAAAAACTTGTTTGGACAATTGTATCCTCGAGGGTTTAAATGTGTTTTTTCTTTAACATCTTTTATTCCTTGCTTATCGGTTTCTGTATATCCGCATTTATCGCATATATAAAAATTGGATGTATTAATTACGGCAAGTTCGTCCATTTTGCTTGAAATAAGTTCTAATTCAAATTGTTTGTTAATTAGAAAACATTTTTTCTCAATTATATTATCTTTATCACCAATATATAGTATTTGTCCGTGATATGTTTTTTCAGGTTTATCTGTTCCGACATCTTTAGGTTCATTTGTTTCTGCAATAAATCCAAATTTGGGGATTATATATTGATGTGATTTTTTATCAGATAAATCTTCCCCGCATTGTTTACAAATGGAAAGATCATCTCCCCAGCCGGTTTTACTTTGATTTAATGTCCCGCAATTCTCACAAATTTTATAATTATGTCTTGGCCAATCATAACCTTCCAGTTTTTTTACATATTGACTTCTAATTAATTTACCGTTTGCTACTATTTCCGAACCGGGAGCATATTCTGAAATTGCATTAAATAAATCTCTATCTAAACGTAATTTAGAGATTATTCCGCTTCTGCTGAAACCTTGTAATTCAACAGTATCAACAGGGAACCCATATTTGGGAATTAAATTATTTGAAGATAGGAATTCAATTGTTTGCTGTCTTTTTAAACTGTCTATAGAAATGCGGATTCCTTCAATTTTTGATTTTTTCCCTTCCTGAGCTTTTGCGATTTCTTCTTTTCTTGCTTTTTCCAGCTCATCTAATTTCTCTGTATATTTTTTTCTTGCAATATCAAAAACTCCGGGTTCGTTAAGATTTTTGCTATATAAATTTTTAACCCAGCCAAAATTATTGATATCAAAATATTCTACAGTTTCTCTGTCAGAAATAACTGTTAAAAGGTATTTTTTTAATTTTTCCGGTTTTGATTCTAAGTATTCTTTAAACTTTGTAAAACCGGATAAGTCAAAAAACTCGCCAATAGTTTTTGTATAATACTCCGGATAATCTTTCCAAAATATTGAAAAAGCAGAAGCAAAGATATGTCTTAAAATTATTTTTTTATTATTTATATTAAATGAAGGCGGATTTATTTTTCCGTCAATCATATTTTGCGGATTTTTAAAATAATTTAAGTCATGAGAACTGTTTGGACAATATGTTAATGCGTATGCGGCAGAATGCAAACTTCTGCCGGCACGGCCGGCTCTTTGTGCATAATTGGCAGGTGTCGGCGGCATGTTTCTCATAAATACAGTCTCTAATGAACCCACGTCAACACCCATTTCAAAGGTTGTAGAACAACTTAAAACGTTAATCTCTTTATTTTTAAATTCATTTTGATATTCATAAGCCAAATCTTGCCCTAACTGAGCAGTATGCTCTTTTGCTATTAAATCATCCATTTGTAACTCGTGAAACACTCTTGCGTAATGATTTTTTGCCAAATCTTTTTTATAATTATATTCTTCTAATTTCCCTAAACATTTTGGACAAATATTTCTTAAATTGTATTGTGTTATTGTTTTACATTCAGGACAAATATATAAACTTGTTACAGGTTTTACAATAATTTTATCTATATTTAATAAATAACTAAGGTTTTTGTTAGAAACCAAATATTTATTTTTTTCGTCTTTAAGAAAATCCCATA
This sequence comes from Candidatus Gastranaerophilales bacterium, assembly GCA_947630355.1. Classification (GTDB taxonomy): domain Bacteria; phylum Cyanobacteriota; class Vampirovibrionia; order Gastranaerophilales; family Gastranaerophilaceae; genus Avigastranaerophilus. The sequence continues at coordinate 4,900 of CANRHJ010000050.1, forward strand.
ACATTGATAATAAATTTCTAATATCAGCTTCTGATAATTGCGGTAGTAATTTATTTAAAAATTTTATTATTTTACTTCTTTTAAAATTATTAGGAATCCAGCTTCTTATGGTTTTATTATCAAGCGGATTTTTAGAAAAACTCATTTGAATGCCATTTAATAAGTATTTTTCTCTGTCAGCATCTGTTAATTCTAAGGGTAAGCTTACGGCACGATATTTTAAAAATTCTGTCATCAGAATTTTTACCATTGTAGTTGCTTCTTGTTGTGTTAAATTATATTTTTGTATTTCCGGGATATTAACAGAAAAATCAAATGTTAATATTCCTTTGTTTTGTAAAGAACTTTTAGCTTTTAGGTTTGTAAGTTCTTTCATAATTGCAATATATGCTTCTTTTTCTCTGACATCATTTGTTGTAGTATCTTTAAAGATATTATATTTATTGAATAAATCAACTAAATAATCTTTAAACAAACCTATTGAAAGCCCTTTTTCATTTAACTTATTTTGATGTTTGTGTGCTATTTCAGTCATGAGCCTTTTAATTAAAGTTGTCCTATAAGTTTGTTCTAAATATGAAGCAAAAAATGCTGCCGCTTGTCTGCTGTCAGAAAAAGCCAAAAACTGCTTTGATAATTTAGTAATTATTTTTTCGGAAACAGTAGAAGATTCTCCAAAAAATATATTGTTTGTTTCTGTTTCTGTTTCTTGTACTATTTCTCGCGGTAATTCATTATATAATGCAGTAGCAATAACAGCGGTTACTGCTTCATTACCAACCAAATAGGGTCGAATAATGCTCCTTTGAGCATTAAATGTTCCGCAGCTAGGGCAGGTGTGTAGTACATCACCGGAATTTTTAACCTTTATAATTGTTTGAAACTCATTAGGATTATGCCCGCAATTAAGTTGTTTTAATGCAGATTTCTTTTTTATTGCTCCGCAATGCGGACATATAAGATAAATATTATCTGATCCGTCAGAATTCAAATCATCATCTTCTATTTCATTCTCATCTATCATATAAATTTCGGGCTTATAATCATCATTATATTTAGATTTTTGAATTAAATAATCTATGCCGTCACGTTTTTCGGTTTGTCCTGTTATAAATGTTGCATTACAATTGTTACAAAAAGATATTTCAAATACTTTATATGTTTCATCTTCATTTGCAAAAGGAGTAGGTTTATATGTTTCAATTTTATTTATAAATAATTTTTCACTGGGTTTTAATGTAATATAAACACCCTCAATACCTCTTAAAAACATATGATATTTTGCATCAAATATTTTATCACCGTTTAATAGTGCTTTTGATGCAACTGTAATAAAGTCAGTAAAGTCATTTTCCGATAAATTTAATAATTCTGCAGCTTTTTGTAATGTTCTGGGTTTGCCATATAATACATCTCTAACATTTTTGTATAAAACATCACTAAGTACCATGTGATATAGTGTTGTTTCTATTGAATTATATGTTTTAATACCTTTATCTTTTAAGTACTTTAAACAATCCTCTTCAGATAAATTCGTTCTTATATTTTCTGCTAAATCACGGTATATTTGAAAATCTAATTCTTTGGCTTGTTCATTAATAAGAGGGGCAACCGTTTTGGATCTTATTATTGAATCTTGGTCAAATTCGGCATCACATAACAATTTGCCAAAATCAGTTATCTCTTTATTATTACCTTTATCTCCTAAAGTTGCACTGGTTAGAATAAAATTGATATCTTGATTATTTAATGCAGCTTTTAAACGTCTGACCAAAGAGCCGACTTCTATGCCTTTTGCTCCTTCATATGTGTGTGCTTCATCAAATACAATGAATTTCCATTTTTTTGAATTTTCTTCTGAAAAGAAAATATTATCTCCGGGTCTAAGCAATAAATATTCTAACATCGCATAGTTTGTAATTAAAATATTTGGAGGAGTTTCACGCATTTTGTCTCTTGAAATCAGTTCATTTACAATTGGAGATTTCCCTTCTCGATTTTTATATTCATCTAATGCATCTTCATATTTCTCTTTTGTTTCTCCGGTATATCGTCCAAAAGTAATTTTACAATCATTCGTACTTTCAAAGATTTCTCTCAATCTTCTGATTTGATCATTAACTAAAGCATTCATAGGATAAACGACCAGAGTTCTCACTCCGGCATTAAGAGTGCCATTTTCTTGTTCGTTTAGCAATTGGTTAATTACAGGAATAAGAAAACATTCTGTTTTCCCTGAACCTGTACCTGTTGTTACAATTAAATTTTTATGCCGATTTGATTTCCTTAATGCTTCTTCCTGATGTTTATATAAAGGTCTTTCAGGTTTGAGTTTTTTTATTTTACCAAAACTTTCAACAAGTTCTTTTTCTTTTATCAATTCTGTTATTGTTTTACCTTTTTCAAAAGCATCGGTTAAACTTATATATGGTCCTTTTGCTATTGTATTTGGTTTATTCAATTCATTTTCAAGTTGTTCATTATATCTGTCATTATTTGTTTGAAAAGTAGTTAACAAATATCTTTTATAAAATTCAACAATATTATTTGAACTTTCCGCCGGTCTGAAAAGCATTAATAATCCTTTCGGTTTTCTTTGATTATAATACTAAAATAAGAATTATCATATTCCAAGAATAAATAACGGGAATAGTTTTTACATAACGACTGCTCGTCGGAAGGAATTAATACTTTGTCTTCCGTATCATAACAAAATTCAGTATTATTTGATAATTTAAAATATATCTTACTTTTATTTTTTTTGATAAATTTAAAATTTATACGGTAGCTCTTTGACTTAAATTTTGAATTTTGATACAAAATTCCCCAAAAATAATTTGTGAATTCCTGCACTTTTGCTATTTGGTAGTCAAAATTTAATGGATATCTTTGATTTTTATAATACAAATCTTGTATTTTTATTTGGCAATTTGATGGTAAAAATAGGACTTCTGTCGGAGTTTGTTTTTCTAATATATTTAATATTTTTTTGTCATCAGAAGTTGTCCCAAATAAATTTTCCGTTTCTATATATTGTGTGATATCATAAATACCCTGTGAATCCAGATTTTTAATATAATTTTTCCCTTCTTGTAAATATAAATTCACTACCTCATTAGTTTCAACATTTTCTATTTCAACTCCAAATTTATATTTTTTCGTATAATATTCTGTATCAATATAAACGCATTTATTTGATTTATCAAAATCAAAATTAAAATATTTTATGTATATTTGATTTATTATTGTGCTAATAATTTTCTGATATGGTTTTTTATCATAATATCCGAATTCTATATTTAAATCATCTTTATAGCAGTCTGTTTTATTGATTTTTTCAATAATTGTACGTATATCAAATTCCAGATAATTTCCTTTATTTTTACTGTGTATCGGGAAATAACTATCATTACTCATATACAAACTTGCATAAGTAATATTTGGAATTTTTACATAGAAATAATTGTTTAATTCGTGATTAAATATAAAATCTTTTTTTAAATAAAACCATTTTTTACTATCAAATGAATATTGAAAAACCTGTAAGGGAATTTCAATTTTATAGTTTTTGTGAGCAAGTTCTATATCAAATTTTACTGTAAAATCATTATCTATTTTGTATTCATAATTAATTTTAGTAGTGTCTTCTGATATATTCCCGATTATTCTTGCATTTTCCGCTTCAATATAATGAGGAGAATTTTGTGTAATAATTGCTTTTGTATTAAACATATACAAATTTTTATCAGTTTTGAAATCTAAACCATTTATTAGTAAGTAATGGCAAACATTAATCCTCTGTTGTCCGGGAATATCTATTTGTAAAATATACTCGCCAATTTGTTTTTCTATGTGATTATTTAAGTCTATTACAGAATACTCGTTATCTGAAAATAGTTTTTTAATTTCCACATTATTTTTTAAACTAACAGGACGGTTATTAGAACAAAGAATAAATGAATTTTTTTCTAATAAATCACATGGATTTTTGAAAAAGATTTTCGGATGAGAGTATGTGCATACAATATCTTTTCCCTCTTCCGTTTTCATATTAAAAGTAACCGGAGAATTAAAAAATAATTTATATATTTCTTTTTCAGATTCACAAGAATCAATTTCAAAAGGAATATCATCAATTAATACTGTTGTGTTTTGTTTCATATTGAATATATATGTATTAAATCTGCTATGACCTGAAGTCTTTAACAATACGGTATTATTAAGCTCTACTGTTTTCTGTGGTTGGGTTAATATACAAATCTCACCTTCTTGAAACTTGTTGATTTCATAATAATCTATACACACATTTACATTTGAGTTTCTTATATCCTGAAAAATTCTAAATGGGGTTTTTTCAATTGTTTTAATTAATTTCCCATTACAAAAAATCTTAAATTCTGAAAATAAATCATTATTATCAATTTCAATAAATTCAACATCATCTGATTTTATGTATCCGTATGCTTGGCATAGTTCTAACTCTACAGAACAATAATCTTCATTGTCTTTTTTTATTTCAACAATAGCTTCAGATATATCTTCGGAAAATTTTCTTTCAGGAATAACAATATAAACTTTGTCACTTTCGGCACTATACCCGATAAATGGAATAGAATTCTTAAATCTGGGAATATTCCTATATTTAGGCCCTCGTCTGCTTGATAGTTTTTCAAATTTATTTTCGCACCAATTTATAAGACTCTGTGGCATTTTTTCTGTTGAATTACTGTAAAAATAATTATCTATAAGCTCTAAATATTCTAAAAGCGCTTTATGAATTACGATATCTTCTTCAGCAATAACTGTTTGTATAGATTTAATTAACTTATATGAAACTGCAGCATGATTTCTGGATACATCAAAATGTAATTCTTCATCCTGTGTATTTTGCATTCTTCTCATATATCTTTTTAAATCTTGAATATCTTCATCAATATTTTCGGGAATACATCTGTTCAAATTCCTATCGTAAAAAGAAAATAAAAATTCATAAAAATTTTCACGATAATTTTGCGGAATAAAACAATGAGCTAATATGTTTTGAACGTATTCATTATTTTTTTTGTGTCTGTCAGCCACAAATAATTTATATTTTTTAATTGTTTGAAGAAAAATTTGACCGATAATCAAGGCTTTGTTTGAGGGTATATCCAAATGTAATGCTTCTGACAATTTACCCCAGAAATTACCTTGATCGTATATTTGTTTTGCTATAATAACAAGAGCTATTGCTAATCTTAAATCAGAGGTTACTTTATTTATTTTAGGAATTATATGTTTAGCGTAGTTTACAAATTCTAATCTTTCTTCATTGGTAAGGCTAATCCTTATTTCTTCTAATAATGATATATTGTTTTTCTTTATTAAATTTTCAATATCTTCTATGCGTATCATTATTCATTAATTTTCCATGTTGCTGCTATAAAAAGCATGAAAACTAAAATAAATATTCCCTTTAATAAAAACTTGATTTTATCAATAAAGCTTGTTAGTTTTTCAAATATTCATTACATTTTATCATACAAACATTATAAATTACTTTTACAAAATGTTAAGTTTTGAGAATTTATTTCAAAATAATAAAGATTAAAATTTTTTGGAATTAGCATATCAAAGTGCAATACGGTATTAATTTAAAAAAAGCTTTACCGATTGGTAAAGCTTTTTATTGATTATCTGCCGCAGTTTTCGGCATTCATATTGGACAATTTATCATTGATAGACATAGCAAGATAAATCAGGAAGAAAACAAAGATAAAACTAACGAGGCCTGCCCAAAGAACACTTAATCCCGCCCAAAGTCCTTGTGAACCTACCATCATAACCGTAGAAATAACTAAGCCGATAAGAGTTAATATTGCCATAATATCGACAATTATCCCGCCGAATTTAACAACAAATTTTTTCATAATATTCTCCTTTTACTAACCTTTTTTATAATACTTTTTAATAAGATTAATTGTATTAATAAACAAGGCAGTATAAGAGATTAGAATTTAAGAGAAGCTAATTATAATCCCAGCAGTTAATATTTCCGCAATATCTGCATACGGCGTGTGTGTTCATGAATTTGATATCAGGAATGAACGTATATCCGTCAACCGTAATTTTTATATCGCCGTTTTTTGTATATTCCGTAGAAAATGATTTAGAACCTTTGTATTCCGGGCTGAACATTAATTCAAACTTATCAATTGAATTACATTTTTTGCATTTGAACATATCAGTTCTTTCTTTTTTTTCTGTTTGCTCTGTTAATTATTTCATCGGATTCTTTTGAAAATTCTTTAATTTTATCGGAGTCATACAATTTATATAATTCGCTAAAGCAGCAGCATCTTAGGGGCAGAGTAAAGCCTGTAATAAAAAACGTAATAATAAGGTTATAGGTTGTAACGGCGCAATCAAGCGGGGATATAATATTTCCCGAAGGCTGAATAAGTGATATGCTTATTGTATCTATAATCATAAGCAAATTTGCATTATATTCATTAAAAGGCAGTATATTAAAAAATGTTTCAAATTTGTCTATTACAAATGATGAAAGAGATATTTTATCAAATGTCCATAAAAACAGATTTGGAAGAAAGGAATAAGTTAAGATATAACAAAGAACAATTAAGATAATTGTGGGTAATACGTTACCTTTAACCAATTCGCAGCTTCTTTTTAGTATATTAACGGGTGAAATATCACTTTCAAAAGTAAATACCTGAAAACTCA
>CANRHJ010000051.1 GCA_947630355.1 Candidatus Gastranaerophilales bacterium
TCAGCGCCGTATACAATCTTGCCTCATTATACAAAACTCTCGGCGAAAATGCTCTTGCGCTTGAAACTGCTCTTAAGGCTTCTAAAATTAAAAATAATGATGAAGATGTTCATTCTCTGCTTGCAGGATTGTATGAAGAGAACAATGATTACGAAAATTCATTAAAAGAACTTTTAATTGCGAGTGAAATTAATACCAAAGAAGTTTTGTATTTATATAATACGGGTGTAATTTACAATAAACTCAATGACAAACAGAATGCAATAAAATATTATAAAAAGGTATTGGAAATTAATCCCAATCATATTCAGGCATTAATCAATTTATCATATCAGGTAAGGGATTATGATAATAAAGAGAGTTTTGAATATATAAAGAAGGCGTATAAAATAAACAGATATGCAATAAACGTAAATTTAGCATTGGCGCAATACTATAAGAGTATAAACAAGAACATTAAAAGTTTAAACATCTTAAAAAAGATATACGAAAAAGCACCCGGCAACACTGATGTATTACAGTTAATGGCCATGAATTATATGGATTTATGCAAATATAAAAAAGCCTTTGAATATTATGATGCCGCATTAAAAATTAAGCCCGAAGATTTAAGCTTGTTAAAAGGTAAAGCAATAACATATAAATATCTTGGAGATATAAAATCCGCAAAAAAAATATTGGAATATATTGTTTCTCAAAAAAACACTAATAATCTAACTTTAGTTTCGCTGGGAATGATATATTTATCCGAGAAAAATTTTGAAAAAGGAATGGAATTATATATAAAAAGGTCTAATGAAAGTAAGTTTTCTTCCATTTTCAAAGAAAAGGTATGGACAAAGGATACCAAAATAGAGGGGAAATCAATATTATTGTATTCCGATTGCGGTTTAGGTGATACCATAATGTTTTTAAGATATATTCCCGAACTTAAGAAAAAGGCAAAAGAAATTACCTTACAAACAGATAAAGAGATTACGGATATAATAAAATCAAATTTTAAAGATATAAAAGTAATATCTAAATCACAAGACAGAGAAAACTATGACATTGTTATGTCAATAATGAATTTAGCTTATGTATTAAAAACGGATTTTAATCATATTCCATATTCATCCGGCTATTTAACCGCAGATAAAGAGTTAATTGACAAATACAAATCCCTGAAGGAATTTAAGACAAATAAATTAAGAGTCGGAATATTTTATCAGGGGAATAAAAATGTATTTAAAAATCGTTCTCTGCCCTACAGATACGTTAAAAAACTGGCGGAAAACGATAAAATTCAATTTTATTCGTTTCAAATAAATGACTATGAAAAAGAAGACAACAGTGTTATAAATTTAAGAGATATAATAAGCAGTTATCAGGACACTGCAGCACTTTTAAAATGTATAGACATACTGGTAACGGTCGATTCTTCAATAGCACACATGGCAGGTGCGTTAGGTATAAAGACATTTTTACTGCTCCCTTATACAGCTGAATGGCGTTGGTTTAATGATAATGAAAATACGGATTGGTATGATAGTGTTAAAATATTCAGGCAGGACATTGATTTAAAATGGAACAGTGTAATAAAAAAAGTTGATGAAGAATTAACAAATTATGCGGATAAAAGATAGATATAATGTCAAAATAGAAAAAATGGTGAACGGAGGCAGAAGTCTTGCAAGGGTTGAAGGTATACCTGTTTTTGCAGCGGGCGGTTGCCCCCTTGATATTGTTGAAATAGAAATAACCAAAGTAAATAAAAATTTTGCCGAAGCCAAGATTACAAATATAATAGAGCCGTCAATATACAGAGAAAAAAGTATATGTCCCTATTCAAAGGAATGCGGAAGCTGCGATTGGCTATATATGAATTATTCGGAACAGTTAAATCAAAAAGAAAACATAGTGCGTGAAACACTAAAAAACATAACAGGCTGTGAATATCAAACGGAAAAAATAATATCTTCGCCGAAAATAAAAGAATACAGGTGTAAAATACAATTGCCTGTTTCACAAACAAAAGTTTCAAAAAGGCTGTTGAGCGGGTATTATAAGAAAAATTCTCACGAGTTAATAAATATAAAATACTGTCCGATGCAGAAGGATTATATTAACGAACTGGCGGAGTTTATAAAAGAAGAAGCGCAGCTTCTTAAAATTGATGCATATGACGAAAATAAGCGCTCAGGTACTTTAAGACATATTTTGATAAGACATTCATCCGATTATAACGAAATTTTAATAGTACTTGTTGTCAATAATACAAAATCCGATAAAATTCTTTATAAGCTTGCAAAATCAATAAAAGAAAAATATCCGAAAGTAAGAGGAGTATGTATCAATTATAACAGCGGAAATACAAATGTAATTCTCGGAGAAAAAACAAAATGCATAACAGGTGAAAACTTTTATACCGAAAGATTGTGCGGCAAAACCTATAAAATAAGCGCAGGAAGTTTTTTCCAAATAAATCCTTATTGTGCCGAACTGTTATTTAATAAAATCGAAGAAATAATAACATCCCGAATAGAAAAGCCCGTAATCCTTGATGCATATTCAGGAGTATCTGCAATCGGAATTCGTTTAGCCGAAATTAGCGAAAAAGTTATAAGTGTTGAGGAAGTAAAAGAAGCGGCAGAGTGCGCCAAAGAAAACGCAATTATTAATTCTGTAAATAACATTGAAATTATTAACTCAGATGCATCCGATGCATTTGAAAAACTTCTGAAAAACGATGTATCAATTGATGTTTCAGTTACCGATCCGCCGAGAAAAGGCTGCAGCCCTGCTTCTGTAAAATATCTTTCTCTTTTGACAAAAAAATATATTATATATGTAAGCTGTAATATTTCCACACTTGCCAGAGATATAAATTTATTTAAGGAATATAACTTTATTCCCGTATTAATCCAACCGGTTGACATGTTTCCGAATACATACCATATAGAAACGATTGCGCTGTTAGAAAAACAAAATAAAAAAGAAGCATAAAGCTTCTTTTCTATTTTCCCCCAATTTCCAATAAGTCTGTAGTCTGCCGTTAATCAAGCAAAGTTTCAAGTATACTTGCATTTTTTATGGCAAGTGCATTTTCTTTAACTCTCTGCTTGTGTATATATGTTCTTAACGCTTCGCGAATTAACTCACTTCTTGTTCTATTTTCGCCTTCGGCAACTTCATCAATTCTTGATAAAAATTCTTCAGGCATTGAAATTAAAACTCTAGCCATTGTTTCCTCTTTCTTTATACAATTTTTTGCCTTACTTATATAAAAACAAAATTTAAATATTTATTGCATAAAATGTATATATAATTTATAAATTTGTTAATAAAACTTAATATTATATTAAAATCAGAATTTTTTTAATTGAGAGAAAGAAGCATCGAGAGCCTTTTGTCCCATTTTCCCGAAATCAACAATAAACATAGAAGACGATGCAACATTTTCAACGGACAAAATTTTACCAATACCGAATTTAGAGTGAAAAACCCTGTCACCTATTTTAAAGTTATTTGATGTATTATCTGAATTATAATTTAATATTTTTTCTGCTTCGGATTTTTTCTTTTCCAAAATTCGTTTTTTTATTGAATTAGATTCAAGAAGATTTTTTATATCATTATCGATGTCATTTTTCTGTATTGAATTAGCGGAGTGCTTTTTTACAACAAAAGAAGTATTATGTAACGATTTTTTTGGGGGAGCGATGAAGTTTTTACCGAAAGAAGTGACCGCCTTAATGCTTCCGTCCGGATTTTCTTGCAGTGATGATGTTTTAATGTTGCTTACAGCCTTATTAAAAGTATAAGAAGAATATGATTTAGAGGAATAATCAGATTCATTATAATCAAGAAGGTTTTTAGGAATTTCGGCAATAAAGCGGCTCGGATTAAAATATTTATCTTGTCCCCAGACTTTTCTTCTGTTTGCGTAGCTCAAGTATAGGTTTTTCTTTGCTCTTGTAATGCCTACATACATTAACCTTCGTTCTTCTTCCATTTCCGACGGTGATTCTAAGGCTCTGCTATGCGGAAATATACCTTCTTCAAGTCCTGCCAAAAATACGGTATTAAATTCCAACCCTTTTGCACTGTGAAGTGTCATTAAAGTCAAAGATTGAGCGTCATCAACATAAGTATCTGCATCGCTAACCAAAGATACTTGTGACAGAAATTCACCCAAAATATCATTATCAACGGGTACAAATTCTTTTGCAACGCTCACGAATTCCTGTAGGTTATCTATTCTTGATTCGGCAGTTATTTCATCATCATTTTCTTTTATGTCTTGAATGTATCCCGATTTATCGAGTACATAACTTATAAACTCCGGAAGTTCCATTTTACCGAAAGCTGACTGAAAATCAGTGATTAAATTATAGAAATCAGTCAATTTGGTTTTTACTGCAGGAGTAAATTCGTCATAATCATTTACGCAGCTAAGAATATCTATAAACTTAATATTATTATCGTTTGCAATTTGCATAAGTTTATCAATAGTTGCAGGTCCGATAGAGCGTTTGGGAACATTGACTATTCTTCTTAAACTTTGTGAATCACTCGGATTATATATTAATTTAAGATATGAAATTAAGTCTTTAATTTCTTTTCTGTCATAAAATTTGAGGCCGCCAATAACTTTATAGGGAATGTTATTAGCCATACAAGCTTCTTCAATCGCGCGTGATTGAGAGTTAGTTCTGTATAATACCGCCATATCAGACAGATTATATGAAAAAGAAAGTTCTTTTACTTGTTTGACGATGTTAAGAGCTTCATCCGATTCATCATTGGCGCGATATAGGTTTATGCGGCTCCCTTTGCCTAAATTTGAGTATAAATTTTTGCTGATACGTTGTTTATTATTTTCAATGACTGCATTTGCGGCATCTAAAATTGTTTCGTTTGATCTGTAATTTTGTTCCAATTTAATAAGATGAGTTTTTCTAAATTCAGACTGTAGATTAAGAATAATTCTAAAATCAGCGCCTCTCCAACTGTATATTGATTGATCAACATCACCTACAACGCATAAACTTTTTTCGGTCGGAATGTCATCTTCGGGTAAATTATTTGTATATATTGATTTAACGAGTTTATATTGACAAATATTAGTATCCTGAAACTCATCTACAAGAATATGGTTAAATCTGTTAAAGTATTTTTGTCTTATATCAGACGATTTTTCAAGTAATTTAACAGTTAAAACAAGCATATCATCAAAATCAAGAGCGTTATTGGATTGCAAAAGCTTTTGATATTCCATAAAAATCTGAGCGTATTTTTCGGTTCTGTAATCGCGTGCTTTTGTTGCGTATGTATATGAATCATACATCTTATTTTTTGCATTAGATATTATGGTTTTAAGAAGTTTAGGCTGATAAATTTTTTCATCGAGAGAACAATTTTTTATTGCCGTTTTGATAAGTGCATTTGTATCGGAATCATCATATATTACAAATTTATTATCATAGGATTTACCGTTTACGTCGGTATATTCCGTAATATCTGTCCTCAAAATTCTTCCCGAGATAGAGTGGAAAGTACCTATCCACATCTTTTTTACGCAATCTTCACCGAGAATTAAAGAAAGTCTTTGAATCATTTCTTTAGCGGCTTTATTTGTGAAAGTGACCGCAAGAATAGAGTATGGCGAAACGCCTGAAAATACAAGATTGGCAATACGTGTTGTAAGAACTTTTGTTTTGCCGCAACCTGCACCCGCAAGAACAAGTATCGTACCTCTGTCTTGAAGTACGGCTTCTTGCTGCTCCCTGTTTAATCCCTCTAAAATATTTGACATACTATTATATTATATTACAAATATATTATTGAGATACAAACTAAATACTTTTATTTTTTAAAATTTGTGATATTATTAATATTATAAAATTAAGTAAACAGGGAAATTTTATGTCAGAAGAAAATAAAAATGAACAACAAATAATGGTTCCGTTAGATGATTTAGACCGTGTTGAAGGTAATGATCCTCACAGTATGGATGCATTAGCTATGGAACTGGCAACAATACAACAATCTGCTAAAAAAGTAGCAATAATTGGCAGCAGAAATCTTCCCATTACACACCAGCAAATTATAGAAATATTATCATATGCACTTGTAATTCAAGGTAATACCGTTATTACAAGCGGAGGCTCTTCAGGTACAAATGCTGCAACAATAAGAGGTGCCATGAAGGCAAATCCCGATAAATTAAGGGTAATTTTGCCCCAAACAATAGGACAGCAGCCTTCAGATGTTCAGGATCAGTTAATCGGAGTTCCAAATATTATTGAACACCCCGACCGATCCATGATGACACTTGCAGATGCAAGCCGTATTTGTAACCGAGAAATTATTGATGATTGCCAGCAATTAATATGTTTCTTATCTCATACTTCAAATACTCTTCATAAAGCAATTCAACATGCTGAAGATTCGCATAAAGTTGTTACGGCTTTCTATTTGGACTAATATGTTAATTAATTTCATAAAAAATAAACTTATATATTTATTTTTTTTCATTCTTTTTATATTTATTATTTTATGCCGATTATATGTCTCAAAGTATTTTGTAATTGAATATGATGATTCTTACCATATATTTTATGATAAAGAAATAAGTTTTATAAATAATTTCTTTACACCTGTATATCATGGCAGATACATAAGTAATTTTTTGACAAAATTAATAGGATATATCATTCCGAATATGCTTAATATACATCCGATATTATGGATACAAACGGGAGGTGCAGTAATTTGCGGTATATTTTATTTCATTTTCGTATGTATGATTGTTGATATTGCATTTTTAAACAGAAAAAGAAATGTTCTATTTGTATTTGCAGCAGCTGTTATATATATCATTATCCAAAATATTTTGATTCAAAATTATCGGGATTATTTATACACCTCTTTTTACGGCTTTACATTTCCTTTTATTTTCCTTTTTGCGTTTTGGAAGACCTTAATTTTAAATAACATTAAAAAACAAAAACCTTCTTTTTTAAATTATGTTTTGGCATTTTTACTTGGTATGTCTACTGAGTTCACGGCAATTGTCTCAACAATTGCTCTGATATTTTTTAATTTAGTTAATTTATTTCAATTTTATTTATTTAAATTTAAAATATTAAAACCCGAAAATCAGGATATATCTGAATTAAAAACAACAGAGGAATTAAATAAACACAATATAATTTTATTAATTACAATGATTTTTAGTAATATTTTATATTTTAAAAATCTTGGATTTATACAAATGGCTCAAACAAAAGGAACTTTGTTTAATTTTCATCAAACAGTAGTAAATGGGCTAGCTTCGCTTGGTGAATATATTGAGTCTTTAACAAATTTATTTAAAACAGACTATGTTTTTTTTGTACTTCCTATATTATTATTAGTATTAATTTTTATATTTAATAAAAAAATAAAAAATAAAGCAATAATTTTAACGTCGGTATTATCCTTATTCTTTGCGCAGTGTATATTTTGTTTATTCCTTTTATTCGCGGGAGTTAATTCTCTGGGTTCTAATTATGTTAACCATTTTGATATTGTTTTACAAATGAATATATTATTGCTATATATTTTTTACATTTTAATTTCATCAGTTAAAAATAATTACTTATTTTATTTGTTATTATTTTTACCTGTAGTAGTAATAATATTACTAAATTTTACTCAAGTAAAAAAGCAAACTAAATTTTTAATCAAATATGGTTTAGCAAACTACTCAATAGGGTTTGTGTATTTTGACAAAAACTTATATAAAGACAGATACATAAATGAAAGATTATTATCATATTGGGCTTTTAAAGACGAGAAACCGGTATTATCAGAGTCTTCAAAAACTTTTACAATCCAAATACGTACATATATAAGAGATATTTATAATAAGGATTATTCACATGATTATGATGAAATAGTATATACGCCGACTACGGATGAAGCCTATAATATTTATATTAAAGACGGCGGAAGAGAAATAACGCCTGAAGAGCTTAAACATCCTAATTTTCAAAAGTTAATGGATAAAAATTTTGTTTTATACGGAAAATAATTTTTTATAAATATCTTTTGCGGCGGCTTCGCCCATAGAAAAACAATTTAATTGTGTTCTGACGGCAGCTTGGGCTTCAAAGTCAGCACTTATAATTCTTCCTACGGCATACAAGTTGTCATAATCTTCTGATATTAAACAGTTCAAAGGAACGGAATATTTTTGTTTAACTTTTTTAAGTTTGTCTGTTTTCATATTTGAAGAGTGAATATCAATAGGATAATCAGAAACGAAAGCAGGATTTTTAACTTTTTTTGCGGAAATAATTTCGTTTACACTTAGGGTATGTTTGCCTTTAATTCTGTAGGATTCGCGAACACCTAGCATATCTGAAATATGAGATATGTATGCATTTTCAAAACCCGGCAAATATTTTTTGCAAAATTCAGATAATCTGTATATTCTTTCTCTGCCTTGAATAAGAGCCTGCGAATATATGAAAGGGTCAAGAATATTAGCGGCGGGGTCATTGAACAATATTCGCGGACAATTAAAATTAATACTACCCGGCATTTTTGGTATCGTAAATATTTGGAAATATGCGCAGTCATCTGCTTGTAGGACTTTATCATCGACAGCTTGCTTAAATAACGGTTCAAGAGCCCATTTTCTTGATGTATCCCAAGTGTATGCAGTAGATAAATGTACTTCCCCGTCTATAACAGATGATGTAGTAATATTCCTGTCTTTATCTGTTTTTAATATCCAATTCGAAAATTTTTTAATATTAATTCCGGACATTGTAAATCTCATTGAAGGAGCTTGAAATTTTTTTCCGGAATTTTGAAAATTACATTTTAATAATTTAAAAATTTCCCCGTTTGATGTTGCGTCGATAATATAATTCGTTTCGATATGTAACGATAACAATTTATGTTTTAATTTAAGATGAAAATTTTTATCAGTGAAGGATAAAGAACATAAAACAGGATAAGTAGAAAATAGGACATTACAATTTACGGAAGATAACATCTTATCAAAGACAATTTTAAGGAGTTCATAATTAAACCAACCACTATTACCGTCAGAGTAGGTAGTTTGTGCTGAAAAATCTTTTGCAAAAGATATTAAATCATTATAAAAATCTACGTTTAGATTATCGGAATTAAGTTTCATAACGGGGATAACAAGTCCTTGAGTAATGGCACCGCCGAGTACATCGGACTTTTCAATAAGTAATGTTTTTATTCCGAGTTTAGAGGCAATATATGCGGCAGAAACACCGGAGGTTCCGCCGCCCGCTATGACTAAATCATATTTCATGTTTCTTATATATTTTATTATATTAGCGTTTCAATTTTCTTTTTTTAATAATTTTTAACAATTAATATCGTTGAGATATATAACTATAACATTATTTGAATTGTTTTAAGAATTTAGTGTGAGAAATTAAGTCGGAGGAATTTGATTCAATAATTCTGTTGTGAATTATTTGAGAGGGGGAAAGAATAAGGTGCGGGTCTTTATATGGAATACCGGCACGAGTTTTAAATAAGGAGACATCAAAATCAGAGATTGGGGAAATAATTAAATTTTTATTTAATGAAGCGGCTGTACCTATATCGGAATTATTTAAAATAGTTTTACCGACAAAGAAGCCTAAGTTATAAAGAGCGCTTCTAAAGGGAGTTGATTTAGAATAAGAAAGCAGAATTGAATCTGAATTCATTTTTGATTTTACGAGATTAAGAAAATCTATTGTCCAAAGTGTCGGATCTTTTTGAGGAGAAAAAGCATCAAGAAAGACAACATCATAAGAATTATTTAACATAGAAAGAGTATTTCTTGCATCACCAATTTTGAAGCTAAATTCACAACCTGTATATTTATTGAGATTGATGTCACTATTGTATTTATTAGATATATAATTATAATATATATTATGTAAGAACGAACGATTTTCTACCAGACCCTTAGTTTTATATATATAATCAGAAAATCTTTCAATAAACGGCCTCGTAGCGTTAGAAAAATATTGCCCATTTTCCTTTATTATATCTTCTATAAATTTAATAAGCTCTTCATTATTGTTTTCATTGATTATTTTTGATAAGAGAAACAAACATAAATTAATATCATTTGTTTTATCCTCAATAAAAGGTGACAGATAAATCAAATTTAATTCACTCTCAAGAGCATCGATATTTATTTTTAATTTATCCCCAAGTGATAATAAAGTATATTTTGTATTATAGCCTATGCCATAGCAAATATCTAAAATATTAATTTCATTTTTATTTTTTAAAATACCTGATTTAATTACAGGATTAACAAATTTTTCGCAAGCTTCTTTTGCTGCTCCGGTATTTGAATGATATATCTCTCTTAAATCTTCATTATAAAGTCCGGCTGAGCCGTCCTTTGTCATCACGAATTTGTATTTATTCATATTTAAATTATATTATTTATTTTTTTAAAATCAAAAATGTTATAGGTATAAATCTAATAGATACATACTTATAATATTTTAAGATATTATCGTTAAATATCTAATCGATATTTTATTTAAACAAATAATATTTAAAAAATTTTTAATTATATTAATTTATTGAAAAATTATTTTAATTGTACAGAAAACACAAGTAAAGAGGGATATATATAATACAGTGAGCAATTAATATAATATGGGAGGCAGATATGAAAGAATCTATAAGGTTAATGCTTGTCGAAGACCATAAGTTAATACGGGTAGGTATAAAGACGTTATTTGAAGAGACTGATGGCTTTGAAGTCGTTGCTGAAGCTGAAAGCGGAAAAGAGGCTATTTCAAAAGCTCTTTCAATAAAGCCGGATGTTATATTACTTGACTTAGGATTGCCTGATATCAGCGGTTTAAAGGTAATAAAAGAGCTAAACGATAATAATTGCAGCTCAAAAGTTGTAATTTTATCTTCAAGAAACAATGATGAAGAGATAATTAAAGTATTATCATTAGGTGCTTACGCCTATGTTATAAAAGATATAAATACCGAAATACTGTTAACAATCGTAAAGACGGTGAATGAAGGAGCTATGTGGCTTGATCCAAAGATAGTTCCTGCGTTAAGAGATAAGTCGGATAAAATTATTCCGTCGAAACATACAACAAGAGCTATGTTCAGAAATACTCATTCAAATTTAACTCAAAGAGAATACGAAGTCTTAAAGCTTGTAGTTGACGGAAAATCAAACAGCGATATTGCAAATGAACTTTGCATAAGCGAACATACAGCAAAAGCCCATGTGTGTAATATTATCCAAAAACTTCTTGTTGATGACAGAACACAAGCTGCAGTCAAGGCAATTAAAGAGGGAATTGTCTAGTTATTATTTTTTTAAAGTTACGAAATATTAAATAATTTTATTTAAATAACAAAAAAAATTATAATTATATTTATAATAAATGTTATTGGAGGATTTATGCCAATCAATTCGGAACAGCAAAGAAAAATTGAAATAAGTGAATTACCTAAAGAAATACCTGATTTTTCAGGTTCATTTGAATCAAAAGACTCACTTGTTAAAAAAT
>CANRHJ010000052.1 GCA_947630355.1 Candidatus Gastranaerophilales bacterium
CCTTAATTTTGTGTTTAATTGCTTTTTCGGGATTAAAAGGGTTATGTAATTCCGAAGTAACGGTATTTAATTTGAAGATAAATAATTTATATTTACTTGATATAGACGGTAAATCGGAAGATATACAGGTATCAAATGAAGATATAATTAAAATAGAACCATTAACATTGATATCAAATAATTCGCACCAGCTGGTTATAGACACTTATAATACCGGGATATGTGATGTGGGAATTAAAACAGAAAATAAAAATTATAAAATAAGATTTATAATAGGCAGCATATTTGATGAAGAGACGGATAAATTAACCAGAATAGATATGCCGAGCGTTTTTAACGGAGAAGGGAAATAATGCTGGACAGTATATTAAATGAATTTCCCAAAGTATTTCCGGAAATAAATAATATGATAGCAAGTGCTATACCTATATTTGCGAGGGTTGCGGGATTAATGAGGACGGCGCCGTTTCTGCGCAGGACGGAAATACCTGCGATTGCCAAGACGGGATTTGCTTTAATTTTAACCGTAATGATAAATATGATAATAAAAACGCAGCCTTTACCTGATGCTCCTTCTGTTGTCTATTCGATAATAATTAACTTTTTATGCGGCGCGATATTGGGATTTATAGTTAACTGTATATTACAGGCAATAGAAAGCGGCGGAGATATGATAAATATGCAGCAGGGGGTATCTTCCGCAACAATTATGGATCCTTCCGTTTCTGCTCAAGTTTCAATAATGGGAAGATTATTCAGTATGTTAGGTCTTATTATATTCTTGGAAATCGGCGGTGCCTATTGGACTTTTAATGCATTTATAAGAACTTTTGATATATTCCCTGTTTTCGCCTCCGCCGTTCCGCTTGATGAAATAATAAATATGAGTTATCTTGTTAAAATTACTTCAAATGTTTTATATATCGGTTTACAAATAGCAGGGCCTGTTTTGCTGGCAACATTAGGTCAGGATATAATTCTGGGGATAATTTCAAAAACTGCGCCTCAGGTAAACGTTTTCCAGATGAGCTTCTTATTTAAACCGGTTTTAGGCGCCGCTATACTTATAGTGGCTATGCCGATGATTTTTGACGTTATAAACGATTATTTCTTATCTTTTTCTAATATTTTTTAATTATGTCCGAGTAAATTTTCAGGATAAGCTGAAGGGTTACAAAGCGGAACACTGCAGCGAAGTGAGGATGATTGATAGTGTATGCGGCACCGGACAAATTATTTGAAATAATCACAAATCAAAGTTTTTTTACTTGATTTAAAACTCTTTAACAGCTTATTAAAAAAAGAGGGTTGCTTTTTAAATAATTTATCTCTCAATATTGCTTTTTCTATTAATAATTTATTATAAGACTCATTAAGAGCGATTTTATCGGGAGTAAGATGCGGCTTTATTGTTTTTAATCGCATTAAACACATATTTATTGAATTCTTTATTTCTTCCGTTTGTTGTTTTTTATTCATAAATTAATTGTCTCATTTCCTTTTTAACAGATATCTAACCGTTTTTTATTAACTAATTTATAATAATAAAATTTTCTTTAAATTCATTCCCCCAAAAAGTTTAAAAAGGCACCTAAAAAATAAACTTTTATTGTATTTTTATTTTTGTATTAAACTAAAATTATGACGGATTTAAATAATAAAAAGGTATTAATAATACGATTGAGCGCTGTCGGAGATACTATTCATACGATTCCGCTTGCTTGTGCTTTGAAAAAGAAATATCCTGATATTATTTTAGATTGGGTTGTTGAAGATAAGGCTTCTAAATTTATTATTAATAATCCGTTAATTAACAGAGTTTATGAACTGCCAAGAAAAAAATGGAATGAAAATAAAAATAAAATTCAAAATTTTACAGAATTTAAAGACATTATAAAAGAAATCAGAAAAGAAAAATATGACATAGTGATTGATACTCAACAGTTATTCAAAAGCTCGGTAATTATGGGGTTATCCGGCGGAAAAAGGAAAATAACACCGGATGGAGGGAGAGAGTTTTCTTTTATATTCGCAAATGAAATAATAAAAACGGGCTTAAAACTCTTTGATTTAAGTAAACATGTTACGGACAGAAATTTGGAGATAGCAAAATATTTAGGGTGTGAAGATTTAAAAAGTGAATTTATATTACCCGATTTTGCCGATAAATACAGTGATAATATAAAATCAATAATGAGTTCTCTCGACAAAGATAAGAAAACAATAGTAATAGCACCTGCAACAACATGGGAAAATAAACACTGGCATATAAAAGGCTGGGTGGATGTAATAAATGCGTTTAAAGATAAATGTAATATAATAATTACGGCAGCCGAAAAAGAAAAAAAACTTACCGCGCGGATTTTATCGTTTATAGAAGGCGGGAATGTGACGGATTTATCGGGTCAAACGAACTTTGAAGACTTAACTTTTATAATGTCAAAAGCCGATGTATTAGTAAGTCCTGATTCGGGAAGTGCACATATAGCTTGGGCTGTCGGAAAATGTAAAATAATAACGTTATTTTTTGCAACAAGTGCTTCAAGAACCGCACCTAAAGGAGATAATTACTTCTCTTTTTCTTCCGATTTGAAATGTTCACCTTGTATGAAACGTAAATGCAAACTTAAAGATAATGTTAATAATTGTATTTATAATATTGATTCCGAACAAATTATAAAAAAACTTAAAAAAGTATTACAATTAAATTAAAATGGGTATATAATACAATATACAATATTAACTTGGGAAATTGTTTCGTGGGTATATTTTCTGGTTTAAAAGACATACTTGGTCAAATAAATAAAATAGACGGTTCCATATATTTAAAAGGAAAAGATTTTGCCGATGTTTATGCGAAAAATATAGCATTGGAAGAAGAAATAGCTGCCCGTACAAAAGAATTGGAACAGGCAAATCAGACGATTTTAACCCTTAGCAGTGTATGGGAAATGATGAATTCTTCCCAACCTTTATCTAATATGCTTGATAAAATAGTAAGCATACTTAACGATGATTTAAATTATAACTTTGTAACCATATTAAAACTTGAAACTGAAGGAAAAGAAGGCCCTTTTTTAAGTATTAAGTCATCCTCCTCCGATAAGATTTTAAGTTCTATATTTACGATATTAAATGAATCAAAAGAAACATATAAAATACCTTATTTGGAAAATTCGATTATAGCGAAATCAATAAATGAGAAAAAAATATATTCCACCCCTGATATAAAAGGGGTGTTAAGAATGTTCTTTCCTAAATTAAGTGAGGAGCAAATAAATGAAAAGATTGCATTAATGACGTCAAAAAGCTGTGCAATTGTACCATTGTACAGTAATAATTTGAATTTCGGATGTGTTTTGGTAAGTTCGGAAAGGACTGCACTGGGCGATACGGAAAATAATTTTCTGTCATTATTTGCAAATCAGATAGAGTTGGCAATAACTGTAGCGGGTTTGTTTGAAGAAGTAAGAAAACAGGCTATAACAGATCCGTTAACGGGAATATTTAACAGAAGATATTTTGAAGAGAATATAGTAAAAGAAGCGGAACGTTCTTTACGCTTAAAACAGCCATTTTCGTTAATATCAATGGATTTGGATTATTTAAAAAGAATTAATGATACCTTTGGACACCAATACGGTGATATAGCAATAAAAACAATTGCGAATATAATGAAAAGAGAAGCCAGATCTATAGATATCCCCGCAAGAATAGGCGGAGAGGAATTTAATTTGCTATTACCCGGTGTTGATTCAAAAGGTGCGCTAATTGCAGCTGAAAGAATAAGAAAATCAATAGAAAATCAAGTAATAGACACAATAGGCGGGATAACTGCAAGTATTGGTATTGCAACGTTTCTGGAACATTCCGACAGAATAGATGAATTAACGGAACTTGCCGATCAGGCGATGTATAAGGCTAAAATGAACGGCAGAAATCAGGTTCAAGTTGCCCAATTAAATGGCGATACCGATTGGCAGAAAATTGCAATTGATGCGTTTATTGATATATTGACCAAAAACAGAATTCCTGTGAGTGATAATATTTCATCAATAATAAAAAGTAAACTTGAAACAGTTCAAACAGAGAATAAAAATGCCAATGAGATATTATATTCCGTTGCGGATATAATTTCTCAAACGTATAACCAAATGTATAAAACTGGTACGACAAAAGCTAAACTGCTGTTGGCAATAATGCTCGCAAAAAAATTGGAATTACCGAAGGATGAAACGGATAAATTAAAACTGGCAATCCTATTGTATGATATAGGAAATATAATGATACCGGAAGAAATTCTCAATAAAAAAGGTCCGTTGACGGAAGAAGAAAAACAAATAATTAAGAGACATCCGGTTATAGCTGCCCGCGAAATATTAAAACCGATATCCAATATAGAAGATATAATACCCATTATTGAAAATCATCATGAAAATTGGGATGGAAAAGGTTATCCTTCCAATAAGTCGGGTAATCAAATTCCGATTACATCACAAATAGTGTTGTTGGTAGATTCTTTTTATGCGATGGCGCAGGACAGACCTTATAGAAAAGCCTATACGTCCGATGAAATTATAGATATTATCAAAAATGAGTCAGGCCAGAGATGGAACGAAAAGCTTGTGGAAGACTTCATTGATATTGTAAAAAATGAAAGAATATAAAATTTTACTCGTCAATTGAAAACACTTGCTGTCCGTTATCTTCTTTCATGGCAGTTTCAAGCAGAATATATGTCATATAGGCTCCGAGCGCAACTGCTTTGGGGTCTAAATCCGTATTTTGCGCAGCTTCAATTATTGCGGAGTTAATTTCGGGATTTTCGTCTTTGATATAGTGAATCATCTTTTTTCTCCACCCTTGAACGTCCTGAAAAATTTCCGCAAAACATAAACTGGATTGTTCTTGTGTTACTATAGGAAGCATATTTCGCCTTATATTTCCTGATACTCTTGAAATTATAAATGATATTATAATAAGTTACATCATATAATTGTTTGATAATTTGCTTTAATTAATCATTCTTGACTCACTGTTATTTAGAGGATAAAATAAGTAAGAGTTTAGATTAAAAGGGATTGTATGAAGAATTTTGAACCTGAATATATCGAAAAATTAATAGATATAATGAAAAATAACGAACTGACGGAAATAATGCTTGATGACAGCGAGAGTTCGCTTACAATAAAAAGCAGCGGTTATAAGCCCGTTATTAAAGAAAAAGCGGCGGAAGCGGAAGTTGTTGAACAAGAGCAGACTCAAACATTGGAAATCGAAGAGGAAAAAAAGAAGTTAACACCTATTGTATCAAATATGGTGGGTTTGTATTTTTCAAAACCTTCTCCCAATGAAGCTCCTTTTGTTAAGGTCGGAGATGAAATAAAAGAGGGACAAGTTATTTGTATTATTGAAACGATAAAATTAATGAATAAAATAACATCCGATGTAACGGGAAAAGTAGTTGAAATTTGTATTGAGGACGGCAAACCTGTGGAATACGGCCAAGTTATTATGTATGTAGAAGAAAATTAGCGGTAAGAATATGTTTAAAAAAGTTTTAATAGCGAACAGAGGTGAAGTGGCAGTAAGGATAATAAGAGCTTGCAGAGAAATCGGAATACCTACTGTAGCGGTTTACTCACAAGCGGATGCGAATTCTTTGCATGTCAGTTTGGCAACAGAGGCATATTGTATAGGTCCTAACGAAAGTTCAAAGAGTTATTTGAATATACCTGCAATAATATCTGCGGCATTGATATCGGGTGCGGATGCAATACATCCCGGCTACGGGTTTATGTCCGAACGTGCTGATTTTGCCGAGATTTGCGCAGAACATAATATAAAATTCATAGGACCTTCGCCTGAATCAATGAAATTAATGGGAGATAAGGCTACGGCAAGAAAAACTATGGCCGCCAAGAATGTCCCCATTACTCCCGGTATCGGAATAATTACGGACGTAGAAGAAGCTAAAAAAGCAGCAGAAAAATTCGGATATCCCGTTATTGTCAAGGCGACTGCAGGCGGTGGAGGTAAAGGCATGAGAGTGGCTAATACCCCTGAAGAATTGGAACAAAGTATATCGCTTTGCAGACAGGAAGCTGAAAAATTCTTCGGTAATCCCGATGTTTATATGGAAAAATATCTTGTTAATCCGCGCCATATAGAAGTTCAAATTATTGCGGATAAATTCGGTAATGTGGTTCACTTGGGCGAAAGAGACTGCTCAATACAAAGAAGACATCAAAAACTTGTTGAAGAAGCACCTTCTCCCGCTGTCTCCGATGAGGTCAGAAAAAAACTCGGCGATGCCGCCGTAAGAGCAGCTTTAGCCGCTAATTATGAAGGTGTCGGCACTATTGAATTCCTGCTTGATAAAGATAAAAATTTCTATTTTATGGAGATGAATACTCGTTTGCAGGTTGAACACGGTATTTCCGAAATGATTTCAAGTATTGATATCGTCAGAGAACAAATTAACATAGCATCGGGTAATCCTTTATCGTTTAAACAAGAAGATATAAGATTATACGGGCATGCTATTGAATGTCGTATTAATGCGGAAGATCCCGAAAGAAATTTCCTCCCTGCTCCGGGAGAAATAAACGGTTATATTACACCCGGCGGTTTTGGTGTAAGAGTTGATTCTCATGTATATTCGGGTTATAAAATTCCGCCTTATTATGATTCATTAATAAGCAAGGTAATGTGCTGGGCTCCGACACGTGAAGAAGCCAGAAGAAGAATGTATAGAGCTCTTAAAGAATATGTAATTACTGGTGTTAAAACAACTTTACCTTTTTATCAGGAATTAATTGAAGATGAAGTATTTATCAGCGGTAAATTTGATACCGGTTTTATGAATACTTATAAACAAAATAAATAAAAATATGGAAGAACAAGTTATAAAACCAAAAAAAGAAATTCTTAACTATATAAACGTTTTTCGCGGATTGGCAATACTTTTAATAGTAGCAGGTCATACAATGCAAATCGGAAATAAAGGCAGCTTGATAAACGGCATTTCTTTTGAAGTTTTTGCAGGCGGTACTGCCCTGTTTATATTTATTTCCGGTTTCTTGTTTCAGCATCTTTCGTATAAATTTGAATATAAAAACTATATGTCAAAAAAATGGAAAAATGTAATTATTCCATATATGATTACGGCAATTCCCGGTATCATACTATGTTTTACGCTGCCTGTATTATACGGTAATCCTTTTGACGGACTGAACCCTTTTGTTCAGATAGGTGTATTTCTAACGGTAGGCAGGGTTCATAACGTACCTGTTTGGTTTATACCTATGATTGTTATTTTCTTTATTTTAAGCAGATTGCTTCTATACCTTGAAAGTAAAAATCTGCTTTATAAATTACTTCCGATTTTGTTTCTGATAACAATTTTTATTCCCAGACTTGATATAGAACCCGAATATGTTGCCAATTTGGATTATTTTCATAAATATTTAGAGTATGTTAAATATGTTTTAAGCGGATTTGTTCATTTTTTATCCATGTATATATTTGGCATGTATTTATCAAAATATAAAGAAAAAATTGATATTTTATATAATAAGAGATTGTTATTACTTTGTTTAATGATTATAACAGCCTGCTGTGACGTATATATAAACTGTAAATATTCGATAGTGAACGGTACCGTGTCTAAAATATTCTTGACAATGTTAGTTTTAGGATACTTAAAACATTATGATGAACAAATAAAGTCTTGTGAAAAGCTTAACAATTTATTGGATGTGGCGGCAAAATACAGTTTCGGACTGTTCTTTGTTCATTGGTATTTCGTTTTTGCGTTTAACAGATTATTTAATATGCCCAAAGTAGTCGCAGCTGACGGCATATTGCAGTGTTTACAGGCTTTATGCATGGTTTCCGTAAGATATTTGTTTGTTATATCCTGCAGTTTCTTTGTATTGTTTATTTTGAAATTTATTCTTCAAAAACTGAATGTAAAAAATACCAGAATGTTTACGGGAGTTTGATTAGCGGTATATTTTTATATTGTATGCGTTTAATTCTATGATGTCTTTTCCCTCGTAAATTTTCGATTTGTAATGCTTTTTTTGCGAAAATTTACGAAGCAATATTATAAAATGTCATTTATAATATTTTTAATTCTCTCTATACAACCGGCAGGGCTTATATACCATTCGCGGAAAGTAATCCTTTCAACAACGGCTCCCGTTCTTTCCATAAGAGTTTGTTTTTTAATTTGTGTTTTATTTGATTTAATATTATCTTCAACACCGTCACATTCAATAATAACCGTTTTACCTGCAGGACTTGTAACTGTTAAATCGGCGCTCAAACCTGCTAAAATTTGTCCTGCTGTTACTTTAAAACCTTCTTTTCTGAATGCTTCCGCCAGCTCTTTTTCAAAAGAATTTTTATATATATTCTCATCCGTTTGTAATTCTTGTATTAATTTGTTTCTTTCAATATAAGTTTTGACATATTCAATATAGTCTTTTAAAAGTCCTTGCGGCAGTGACTTCGAATCTTTTGATAGAAATACTATTTGTTTTTTTCTCGCTCTTGTTATGGCTACATTGAATAAGTTAGGGATTTGGAGAAACGTAAGACTTTGATTAAAACTGTTATTAGCTACGGTCCAAGAGAGCATAATGATATCTCTTTCATCACCTTGAAAAGTATGAGCGGTTCCCGTTTCTATCTTGTGTTTTCTTATAATTGTTTCGGAAAATACTTGGGATATAGCTTTTTTAATAAGTTCAACCTGTCCTCTGAAAGGTGAAATTATGCCTACGCTAACGGGTTCGTGGTCATCATTTGTATTTCTCTCATCTTCTTGAATAATTTCCTGCAGTCTTTGCATTATAGCTTCAACTTCCGGCATATTCCTTGTTATATCGGAATCAACTTTGCCGTCAGGTACTTCAATTAATTCTAAAACATCGTTTTTATTGCATTGTGACATAATTCTAATTCTGCCGCCGTAAAATTCTTTATTACTAAAGTCAATAATCGGGGCATAACTTCTGAAATGTTCATCAAGTAATACGGGTTTTGTTGAGTAATAATTAGCCAAATCAAACATTGAATTGGTTCTGAAACGCCACATAAGCTGATATTTGTCAGGTATATCATATTGACTCATAAATGATTGTTCTTTTGATTTTTCTAAAAATGATAAATGAGGTAATTGCTTATCATCACCGACGATTACGGCTTTTTTACATCTGAAAAGAATCGGGATACAACTTGCTATATCACATTGAGATGCCTCATCGATAATTGCGACATCAAACATAGCGGGTTTTAACGGAAGTGAATTGGAAACAGCATAGGTTGTAATACACCAACAAGGAAATGCTTCCAGCAAAGGTTTAAAGTCCTCGTCTTCCAACAGCCTTGTTTGAAGGTTTTTCTTGCGTGAAACGAGTGCTTTTGTATGCACAATAAGCCTTTGCCGTTTTACCTGGTCTCTTAACAACCCTTTTAATGAGTTTCTTCTTTTACCCTTTAGTATTTCTACCGCAAGCGTTTTTTGTTTTTTTCTAAGTAATTTTATTTCTTCTAAAATGTTGTGAATATTTCCTATTTTAAATATTTGTGTTTCAATTTGTCTTGCTTGAGCACTCAATCTTGCTATAATTAATTCAAGCTTTAATCTTTCAATGTTTTCAATATCCGGTGTAAAATCTTTATTCTTAATAATTTTTTTAAGCTGATGGTTTGCTAATTTTGTTGACATATTAGCAAATATGCCTGATTTCTCATTATTTTTTTCAAGGTTTTTTATAGCGGAGTTAATTTCGTCGACTTCCGACAGTGTAAGTTTAGCGGTTAAAAATTCGCAAGCTCCGATATTTTTTTCTTTTTCATCGCGTTCTTTTATTGTTTTTTGCCATTGTTCTTCAAGTTTGATGATATCTTCGCATTTATTTTCCAAATCTTTAACGGACATAATAAGTTTTTGCATATCTTCGGTATCAACGAGTATTGAGTTTTCAAAATTTGTATCCAAATCCACTTTATTGGAAATTAAGTCTTGAAGGTCAAAAGATAATTGTTTTTGATAATTGGCTCTGCCTGCTCTTAAAGCGAGGTATGGAGCTCCGAAGTCATTTAATCTGTTAGCAACAACGTCTGTTGCTTTATCCATTCTTGAAGCAACAAGTACGGTTTTGCCGTTTGAAACAAGATGGCATATAAGATTAACTATAGTTTGAGATTTTCCCGTTCCTGGAGGTCCGTATACCGCTAATATACTGTTATCTTCCAAATTTTTTATTACATCCTCCTGTGAATCACTGAGTGATAAAGGGGTGATTGCGGCAAAATCTTTCAAATTGGTTTCTTTAATTATTTTTGAAGCCATTTTGCCTTTGCCTTGCATATATTCTTCATTAACAGTATTTAAAGCAGTTTCACGAATTACACCTGAAGGTTTTTCCGATATTTGTGTAAGTTCATATAAAACACCTGCCGTAACCAGCGGACGTTTCGTTAATATTATTGCACTTTTGTTAGTCAGTACGACCTTATCAGCCTTTAATTTGGGTTTGGGTTTGTCCGTTTCTTCGTTTTCTTCTATTATTTCCTGTAAATTTTCATAATTTATCTGTTTTTCGCCGTAAAAATTTTCAGTGTTTTCATCTTTTATATTATTTTCTAATTCTTCTTCTTCGTTAAGTTCAAATTCCAAATCAGGGATTAAAGATTTTAATGTTGTAAGAAAAATGCTTAAATCCTCTTCTTTTAGCGGTAATTTGGGAACAACATCGAGTAAGCCGTCGAGCATGTTATCAATTTCTTCTTCTTCGCCGGACAAATTCATAAGGCTGGTTAAAGCCGCTGTATTTAAGGATAAACCTTCTTCTTGCATTGAACATTCTATATTCATTCCGACCCGTTCAAGTTTGCAGCCGGAATATAATAAAGGAGTTAAAAATTCATTTTTTCGCTTTGTTTTTGTATTTTTCCCTACTAAAAACAGGTATCCGTATATCAAATATTTATCGGTTTTATTATTTTCGCTTTGGAGCATTAATTCGGTCAAATAAGAATCCGAGCCGTCCAGCTTTAGGGTTTGCGGATATGATGTAAACAGTTTTTCATTCTTTAATAATGATTTATTTTCTTTGCTGTTTTCTTCTGTTGTTTCAAGAAAAATCCATTTGTTATCTTTATCTTGTTTTAAATTTCTAAAGGTAGAGCTTTGAACTTCTTCCCTCACACAATCGTGTAAATACAGGCTTAATCTTTTAATAAAACTGTTTTGAAATGCCGAATTAATTATTTTTGCTGCTTCTTGAAGCATAATTTCCCCTATTATATTGTCAATAAGAAATTATAGCATTTTTTTGTTCCGTACCGTTCATACAAAAGGCTGAATTTTCCATAAAAAATATTATGAATATATAATTCTTTAAATTATTAAAATAAACAAAAAAAATAAAGTTTGAAAACCATATACGGAG
>CANRHJ010000053.1 GCA_947630355.1 Candidatus Gastranaerophilales bacterium
TGAAGCACCGTTAACTAACCTTGTTTGGCTGACTTCAATTCTGTCAATAGGAATGACGTTTACGGTAAGCCATTATTTACTGGTAAATATGCCGAATAATTTATGGTTAACGTTATCGGTAATAATAAGCTGCGGTACATTAGGTGCTGCATTAATTCCGGAATTTACGAAAGTATTTACAAGCCCGAAAGCGAAACATACCGGTGAAGTTGTTACGGCATCAAAAGAAGGCGGAGCTTCATTAACAATACTTTCGGGTATAGTATCAGGTAATTTTTCGGGATTTTGGATTGGACTTGTTATTGTTGCATTGATGACAATGGCATATTTTGCAAGTATTCACATACCGACGGAAATAATGATATATTCATCGGTCTTTGCATTCGGCTTAGTTGCGTTCGGTTTTTTGGGCATGGGCCCTGTCACAATAGCAGTGGACAGCTACGGACCTGTTACCGATAATGCACAATCCGTTTATGAATTATCATTAATTGAAGAAATCCCCGATATCGGGAATGAAATAAAGAATGAGTTTGGGTTTGAGCCTAACTTCGAAACGGCAAAGAAATTTCTTGAACAAAATGACGGAGCAGGTAATACATTTAAGGCCACATCGAAGCCTGTTTTAATAGGAACGGCCGTTGTTGGTGCAACAACAATGATATTTTCATTGATTCTTGTAATTAAAGAGACTTTGAATATAGAACCTGAGTCGATATTAAATCTTTTAAACCCCTACACCATATTGGGACTGTTAATGGGCGGAGCTGTAATATATTGGTTCTCGGGAGCTTCAATGCAGGCTGTAACAACCGGAGCATACAGGGCTGTTAAATATATTGCTCAAAATATCAAACTCGGTGAATGCGATGATAAAAAGGCTAATGTGGATAATTCAAAAGAAGTTGTAAAAATATGTACGGAGTATGCTCAAAAGGGTATGTTCAACATATTTATAGCATTATTCGCTTTTGCTTTGGCATTTGCATGCCTGTCAGCGCCAATGAATAACAATGTAAATCCGGTATCATTTTTCGTAAGTTATTTAATAGGTATAGCAATATTCGGGTTGTTCCAGGCTGTATTTATGGCGAATGCCGGCGGATGCTGGGATAATGCGAAAAAAATAGTTGAAGTGGATTTGGCAGAAAAAGGCACTCCGCTTCATGATGCTACGGTAGTAGGAGATACTGTCGGAGATCCGTTCAAAGATACATCTTCTGTTGCCATGAATCCGATTATTAAATTTACGACATTGTTTGGTTTGTTGGCTATGGAAATAGCAATTGCGCCTGCCTTTAAAGATATAGCGCCCGCTGCCGGAGGAATTCTGTTTATTATAGCGGTAATATTTGTAATTCGGTCTTTCTACGGTATGAGAATTCCGTCGGAAAAATAATAAATAAAAAAGGCTGCTTTATACAAGCAGCCTTTTTTTATGTTTAAGACAATTTTAGTAATCAGAAACTTCTGTTTCTTCTTCCTCTTCTTCATTATCTTTTGAATAATTTGTATCAAAGTTATCCGGGAGCAAATCATTATCGGGCCATATAGTGGTATCATCTGCTCTTGTAGCGGAAAGATTAGTGCTTGCCGAAAAATCCGAGTCCGTAAGTTCAGCTTCTTTAACTATACAGCCTGCCATATCAGCATCGGTGAAGTTACAATAATTTACGGTTGCATAGCTGAAGTCCGTACCGTTTAAAATACTTTCCGAAAAGTCACACTCGACTACATTAGCTCTTGTAAAATCAGCTGCATTCAAGTCACATCCCGTAAAATTTAAATTTGACAAATGTGAATCGGTAAAAGAAGTGCCTGCCAATTCAGAATTTGAAAAATCAATTTCTTCAAGAGTTATATTTGAAAAATCCAATTCCGTTAAATCAAGTTCTTCATCTATAGTTTTTTTATATGAATTAAATTCCTC
Organism: Candidatus Gastranaerophilales bacterium; assembly: GCA_947630355.1. Taxonomy (GTDB): domain Bacteria; phylum Cyanobacteriota; class Vampirovibrionia; order Gastranaerophilales; family Gastranaerophilaceae; genus Avigastranaerophilus. The sequence continues at coordinate 1,931 of CANRHJ010000053.1, forward strand.
AGGATTTTTAATAATTAATTCCGCTAATTCTTCTTTTGAATACATTAAATTTCTCTCCTTATAAAAACTAATATTATAACTTTTATTGCTATTCCACAATTTGAATTATTTATAACATGATATTTATTTTTCTTTTTTTTTTGCATTATGTCAAGAAAAAATTTTTTTTAGGCAATTTTTTAGAATAAAAATACTTTATATATAAGTAGGTGGTTAAAGGTTTATTTTTAATGGATAAGTGTGAAGGTATAAAAATAGGTGTAAATTTACTGCAAGGTACATCAGGTTTAACTAAAAGCGCAAATGTAAATATACCGGCAGTAAATAATTTTAAAAATGATTTGTTTGTAAAGTCACCAAAGAAGTATTCCGCAACTGGTGTAACAACATACCCCTCAAAGCCTGAATATACATCAAAGCAGAAACTGAATTCATTTTTAAACGCTGATTATACCAGATTTTTAATATCAACAAATACCGAATTAAAAACCAAATTGGAAACATACGCTCTGAAAGATATAAACATAAATAATTTGACAAGTATCAAAAACAAACATTTAATGACAACATCACTATATGCAAGACAAATTGCGAATCAGCTTAAATTGAATGATGCTGATAAAAAGACATTAGAAGATGCATGTATGCTTCATGATATAGGAAAGATATTCATTCCCGAAGAGATACTCAATAAACCGACTTTATTAACAAAAGAAGAGAAAGAAATAATGGATTTACACTCCGAGCTCGGATATGAATTATTAAAAGGGACGGGTGTAAATAAAAGAACTTGTGAAATTGTGAGAAATCATCATAAACCATGTGCGGCAAGTACTGACAAATTATCACAAATACTGTCTGTCGCCGATATATATTCGGCGCTAAGGGAAAAAAGACCATATAAAGATTCTTTATCAAGTAAGGAAGCATTTGAAATCTTAGACCAAAAAGCTAATGCGGGCGAAGTAAGTACGGAAGTTGTGAATGCTCTAAAAAAGGCATCAATATCTGTCAGATAATCATAAGTAAAGAACCTTACGGTTCTTTACGGTTTATGATTTATTATACAGCACAAAAAAGGCCCATTACGGGCTTTTTTGATTTAAGATTTTAAACTGCTCTGTGAACTTTACCTGATTTTAAACAAGAAGTACAAACTTTAACCGTTTTTACAGTTCCGTTATCATTAATTTTAACTGTCTGTAAATTTGGGTTTTGTCTGTAAACATGATGTTTATGAGAAAATGAAAGTTTTGCAGATTTTAAAGGTTTTTTACCGCATATTGCACATTCAATTGACATATTAATTTCCTTTCAAGTATTATATATTGCTTGATAATAAATAAAAAAAAAGAATAAATCAAGCATTCAATATTAATTATATTAAATAATATAAACAAAACAAGTGTATTTTATAGAAAAAGCAAATTATTTTTTATAAAATTAATTTAAATCGGAATGTGTAATATATGACAAATATAACTGTACGAGAAAAAATAGAACAAAGAGAAAAAAATATATTAAGCAAATATGCATCTCAAAGTGCCTGTTCGAAAGGAAGAAAGAGATATGAAGAACCTTGCATATTAAGGACCGATTTTCAGCGTGATCGTGACAGAATACTTCATTCTAAAGCATTCAGAAGGTTAAAACATAAAACACAAGTATTTTTTTCTCCCTATGATGATCATTTCAGGACAAGAATGACACATACGCTTGAGGTGTCGCAAATAGCAAGAACAATATCGCGTGCATTGGATTTAAACGAAGATTTAACGGAAGCAATTGCATTGGGACATGATTTGGGACATACACCCTTCGGACACAGCGGCGAAAGAGTGCTCAATCAGTTAATGCCTGACGGATACAGACATAATGAGCAGAGTGTAAGAGTCGTGGAATTTATAGAAGATTTAAATTTAACAGCAGAAACGCTTGACGGAATACTAAATCATTCATTTCACTGTATGCCCTCTACATTGGAAGGACAAGTTGTGCGTTGGTCTGACAAAATTGCCTATATTAACCATGACATTCAAGATGCAATACGTGCCGGAATAATTAAAACAGACGATATTCCGAAAGAAAGTATAGAGTATTTTTCCGCAACAAACAGAATAAGAATAACAAAACTTGTTAATGATATAGTGGAAAACAGTCAGGGAAAAGATAAAATATTAATGACGGATGATTGTTATAAACAATTCATGAAATTAAGAGAATGGATGTTCGCGCATGTTTATAACAATTCACCCGCTAAACTTGCCGAAGACAAGGCTCAAAATGTAATAAGAAGCCTTTTTGGCTATTATTGCGAAGAATTAAGATTGAAATATAAAGAAAGTGATAATGTGAATATAATGCAAACGGCTTGTGATTATGTATCGGGGATGACTGACAGGTATGTATTATTAAAATACGAAGAGAATTTCCTGCCTTCTCCGTTGATACAAAAGAACAATGATGAGTTTTTGTATAAACTTGCAGATATGAACGGACTTAAATAAATCATGGTCGAAAGAACATATAATGAAGCTGTAGAGGAAATAAAAAACAGGTTGGATATACTTGATGTTGTCCAATCACGTGTTGTATTAAAAAAGCGCGGTTCAAATTATTGGGGATGCTGTCCGTTTCATAAGGAAAAAACTCCCTCATTTTGTGTAAGTCCTCAAAAAGGTATATTTAAATGCTTTGGCTGCGGGGAAGGCGGCGATGCCATAACATTTTTAATGAAAATAAATAACCGGTCTTTTTCTGAGGTTATAAAGGATTTGGCTCTTCAATTCGGTATAGAACTTCCGAATATAAAAGGAGATTCAAAGCAATACAGCGAAGAAAAAAAAGAAATAAAAGACATTTTGAAAGAAGCTGCTGAATATTATTTCAATAATCTAAAAAATAATTCCGATGCAGCTTGTGCGCGTGAGTATCTCATAAAAAGAGGAATAACTGATGAAATAACAGATGAATATAAACTCGGATATTCAAAAAAAGGATATACAGATTTATATTCTCAAATCAAAACCAAGTACAAGCCTGAATTAATAGAGAAATCAGGATTAACCGTAAAAACCGAAAAGGGCGAGATTATAGACAGGTTCAGAAACAGAATAATGATACCCATAAGGGATGAGCAAGGCAGCATTATAGCATTTGGTGCAAGAGCTGTTGAAGCAAGTCAAAATCCAAAATATTTAAATTCACCCGATACTGTTCTATATAACAAGAGCAGAATATTGTACGGTATTGATAAGGCAAAAGATACCATGATTAAAGAAGATTATGTGGTAATTATGGAAGGGTATTTTGATGTAATATCCGCACAGGCTTCAGGATTAAAAAATGCAGTTGCATCTTGCGGTACCGCTTTGACTGTAGATCATGTCAGGTTAATAGCAAAATATACCAAATCAAGAAATATATATCTCGCATTTGATACGGATGCCGCAGGATTAAAAGCAACAAAACGCAGCACAGAGGTTATAAAAGAAGCATTTACGGGTTTGGGAAATATTAAAATGTTTGACCGAACATATTCTGATATGTCTAATGAAAAATATTCTTGCGAAATCCGAGTTGTAGCACCTTTTGACAGTAAAGATCCGGATGAATACATAAGAGAATACGGTATAGATGAGTATAAGGCATATATTAAACGCGCGCCTCTTCTTATTGATTTTGAAATAGAACAGGTCTTGGCTGATTATAAAAAAGGAATATCTCCCTCAGATAAGTTAAACATCGTAAAAAAAATCATGCCTTTAATCGAGGAAATTCCGAATAATATAGTTCAAAATGAATATATAAAGATAATATCCGACAGAATTGAGGTAGATGAAAAAGCACTGATTAGGGAGGTTAACCGTGACAAAGTAAAAAATGAGCCCGATTTTAGTGAGTTTCCGCGAATTGTAACAAAAACTTCAAATATTTATGAAAAAGCACAAAAAAATTTATTAAGCTTGTTTCTAATTCGTGTAAGTAAAACAGACAAAAATAATCGGACTGAAATTATAAACAATGTTAAATTTATAGATAAAAATTTAATTATTATCCGAGAAGCAATTGACAAATTGTCATATCAGGTAAATAATAATGTTGAAAAATTAGTACAAGCCCTGTATACACAATTTGCTGAGGATAATGAGTTAAAAGACATAATAACGGATATAGTATGTATTGCAGACAGTTTTAAGAACTTGTCGGAAAGTGATTTTAAGATTGCTGTAGCGGAGAATAAGGCTAAAATAGAACACTATAATGCTGAATGTGAAAAAAATGAATTGATTTCAAAATATAAAGATTTAAAAGATGATGACATAGAATCAATGCAATATCAAATGCAATTGAGAGAAAAATTAAAGAGCAGAAACAAATTTTAATCGGAGAATAATAAATGAGTAAAAAGAAAATGACAGATTTATCAGTAGTCGGGATGTTAGATGAAGAAGAGAATATGGAAAACAGTCAGAATGAAACTTCAGGTATAATTATGATGAGTGAACCCGATTCTATCAGCCGTGACGGAATGGATGTAATTATGAATTCCGAACGTAATAAAATAATAGATACGATGGAAAATGAAGATTTATTTTCCGCAGATATGGCAGATGAAGAAGATGATGATGACGATGTTTCATTATCGGATGCACTTCTGCCGAAAGGTATTTCTTTTGATGATCCTGTCAGAATGTATTTAAGAGAAATAGGAAGAATTAAATTATTGACTGCGGAACAGGAAATAGATTTGGCTAAAAAAATAATTGAAGGCGGTTCAGACGGCATAAAAGCTAAAAGAAGACTTGTTCAGGCAAATTTAAGACTCGTCGTAAGTATTGCAAAAAAATATGTCGGAAGAGGAATGCTTTTCTTGGACTTAATACAGGAAGGTAATTTGGGATTAATAAGAGCTGCTGAAAAATTCGACCACGAACGCGGATATAAGTTTTCCACTTATGCAACATGGTGGATAAGACAAGCCATAACACGCGCAATTGCTGATCAGGCCAGAACTATAAGAATACCTGTTCATATGGTTGAAACAATAAATAAGTTAAAAAAAGTTACAAGAAAGCTTGCTCAAGACTTATCACGTAAACCTACCGAAGAAGAATTGGCAGTTGAAATGAATATATCGGTACCTAAGTTAAGAGAAATAATAAAAGTTGCTCAAGAGCCTTTATCATTGGAAACACCGATAGGAAAAGAAGAAGATTCAAGGCTGGGTGACTTTATTGAAGATAAAGATGCTGATGCGCCGGTTAAAACAGTAGCTCAGGAATTGCTCAGAGAAGATTTGGCTGAAGTATTAAGCGGTTTATCTCCAAGAGAAAGAGATGTTCTTCGTTTAAGATTTGGTATGGATGACGGTCGTCAAAGAACATTGGAAGAAGTAGGACAACTCTTTGGTGTTACAAGAGAACGTATAAGACAAATTGAAGCTAAAGCTTTAAGAAAACTAAGACATCCGAACAGAAGCAAACGTTTAAAAGAATATATTGAAGTTTAAAAAAGAGGCATTTTGCCTCTTTTTTATTAATTTGATTTCATAATTTCAGGAATGTATTATTAATATATGAAGATTTTTATCAGATTATTTAAGATTATAATAATATTTATTTTAACGGTTCTTCTGCTTTTGTATTTGGCATTCCTGTTTTTACTTCCTTTTTTATTTAACAATGAGAAGAATATTTGTTTAATTGAAAACTTCATCAGAGAAAAAAAGAATATAAATGTAACTTTTAGTAATTTGAAATTAAAGACATATGCTGATTTGTCGCTTAAGTTTAAAAGCGGAGAGATAGAGGTAAAAACATTAAAAAATGAAGATATAGCAAGACTTTCAGATTTGACAACATATTGGAGCCTGTTTAAAAATGAGCCGGATAAAATTGATTGTGATTATATATATATAAATCCCGTTCACATTAAGGAAATATATTCTAAAAAAGCCCCTTCAAATAAGCCTTTAACTTTCAATACAGACATTTTACCTTATATCAACGTTAAAGAAATTGTTATAAATAATTATGTTTCGGACAAAGATTACGCAAAAATTGTTATTAATTATTTGCACGGAATAAAATTAAACGGTATTTATGAAATAATTTTAAAATGTGATGTAGAATCGTCAAAATTAAAGAATAAACTTTATATAGGTGATGAAGGTCATATAGATATTGATTTTGATGGAATATACGCAGATAATTTGTCAGTATTTTTCGGTAATTCCAAACTTCAATTAACCGGCAAACTATTAGGAAATAATAAAAATTCTAATTTGCAAATAAAAGGGAAAAATCTTCCCGTATTCGATTTGGAACAATCTTTGCTTTATTTTCAGAAATTGAAGAAGCCTGATAAAGTTTTTATTGAAAATTTCTATGATTTTTCGGGCAGCATAGATGTAGACTTGAAATATAAAAATAAAGGTCTTTATGGGGAATGTATCGCAAAAGAATTATCCGCAAATACCGTTTTGTTTGGAGTTCCCGTAAAGTTTAATAAAGCCATATTACATTTTGATAACAGAAAAATATACTCGGATTCAAAAGGAACAATAGGCGGCGAAAAATTGCGTTCTTCTTTTGAATTATATGATTGGGGACTTGAAGGTCAACATGTCAGGGGACGTGTTCAAGCTGATTTGACCGATAAAATCGCTGATAAATATATACCTGATGCCGGCATTAAAGGTGCTGCCAAAATTGAAGTGAATTATACAGTTAATCACGGAAAGATAGATGTTAATTATCTTCTAAAGTTGGATAAAGGCAGTGATTTATTTTATAAAAATGCCAATTTAGGGTTGGAGGATGAAAAGAAAACAAAAGTAAAAACTATAAAGCATGATGATAAACTTGAGATTGTAAGCTATGATTATTCACTTAATAAAGATAATAATTTTATACAAATAATTAAAGGAGATGGCTTAATGCAAAAGAAAAACGGCCATCTTGCGCTTAAGTATATTACCTGTGAAACAAACTCATATGCTCCGGTATCAGTTACGGGTTCTTTCGGAAAATATGTTAAAGGCGGATATTTCAAAGGTAAATTGTTTTATGATGCTGAAGCTGAACAAGTGACTGGAAATTTCTTACTTGCAGAATCTAAATATAAAAATTTCTTTTTGGAAAAAGCGGTAATAAATGCTGATAAGAAAGACATTAAAATCTTGGCGGAAGGTAAATATGACGGTTATGATTTCAACTGGGATTTAACTGCAAAGAATGATTTTAAGAAAAAAATACATATTTATAACATGTATTTATTCTTAGATGAATTAACGGTAAGAGAAACAAAAACGGTAAAAGAAAGGCATAGTTTCGCCATTCCCGATGAAATTGAAGATGTAAAAATTGATATTGATAATTGGCAGATAAAAATGAATAAGATATCTAAAAACAGAATAAAAATAAAAGATATCTTAGTTACGGGGAGTTTAAAAGATGAAATATTTAAATTTTCAATTCCCTCTGTATCCTTTGCACAAGGTAAATTGAGCGCAAAAGGTAAATATAATTTCAATAATAATTCTGCCTCTGCGGATTTTTCGGCATCGAATATTAATTCTAACATAGCTGCGGATGTTTTATTTAATTTACCTGATCAAATACACGGATATGCCGGAGCAAATCTGCATGTACAAACAGGTGCAAATTTAAAGGATATAAAAGCCCACGCGGATTTTTCAATTAATGACGGATATTTAATAAAACTGGGTAGTACGGAGTTTATTATAAAGAAATCTAAAAAAATTAAACGTCCGATAAAAATTAAAATTAAAGATATAATTAACTTGGATATAACAAAAACAAAGGCATTAAGTTCCAATATTAAAGGCAGTTTTGATATTGATAATTTTGATATGAAGAATGTTAAGTTAACTTCTCAACAAAAGTATTTATCAATATTAATAGAAGGAAAGTACAATATTAATTCACAGTATGCCGATTTGAAATTGTGGGGGAAGTATAACAAAACGGCTGAAAAAGATGTCAGAATATTGTTTATTCCTCTTTCTTGGATAGTTAAAATTGTATTTAAGCCCGAAAATACAAAAGAGTTATATCAAAATAAACTTGATAAAATACCTTCTATTGTTGCCAAACCTAATGAAGAAAAGACTTTCAGAGTTAGAGTAAAAGGGAATATTAATGATAACCGTGTAAAAGTTGAACTTAAAAGTATTATTTGATTTGGTATATTTTTTCATTACAAAATCGCAGCACTTTCTAAAGTGTGTGTCTCCCAACATATAAATTTTATTCTCGTATACCGTTTAAATTTTTGTTTAAATAGTTTATAATATATTTATAGTATTTTAATTATACACCTTTGTAGAATTATAACAACACAATCGTGTATAATTTTTAACAAAGTTTAATATTGTAAAATGATTGCGGAAAATTTAAAAAAAATAAGAAATTTATATAATTATTCACTTGAAGAAATGGCGTTATTAATAGAAATACCATCGAGAACACTTGCGGCATACGAAAGAAAAGAGAGAACGCCATCAATTCTGTTGGCTCAAAAACTTGCCGAAAAATTAAATGTTAATATAAATTGGTTATTAACAGGTGAAGGGGAAATATTTCAAAAAAGTAATCAAAATATAATAAAAAAAAATAATGAAGTTTTAAATATGTCAAAAAGTATAGGGAAAAGGTTAAATTCTCTGTTAATTGACAATAATATATCCGATATTGATTTTTCTAAAATAACCGGTATATCCGAGTCGAGAACTGCAAAATTGATATTAGATACCGCATCAATTACATTTGAGGAAATTTGTGCAATAAAAAGTAATTTTGATATTTCAGCAGATTGGCTTTTATTCGGTGAAAAAGAAAGACCTGAAATATCTCTGTCTGAGGAAGAAATTATAAAACTCAAGGACCTTTTGAGAAAAAATTAAATTTTTTGCTTTAAATCACCGTTATATGTGTTTATTCTTACGTCATTAATTTGTTCAATAGTATTGTTTAAATTAAAATATCTGTGGTCTATTTTCTTACATATTTTATTAATTTTGGAATTGATATATAAAAGAGAAAAAACATTAAATAGAATAGAGATAACAATAATAAAAATTACTATGTTAATTTTTTCGCGCAACAATTCTTTTATACTTAAATTTAATTCCAGAAAGATATTTGGCATTTAATACTCCTAACGGTAAGAATGTCAATTAAAGTTTAGTTACCAAATTAGCCATTTCAATAGCGGATTTGGCTGCATCGGCACCTTTATTTCCGGATTTAGTACCTGCTCTTTCAATAGCCTGTTCAATGTTTTCGCAGGTTAAAACGCCGAATATAACAGGAATACCTGTTTCTGCGTTTAGGAATGACGCAAATTTAGAAGAGATAAATTTCCCTGATACTTTAAATTATATTGATGAAGGTGCATTTTCCTATTGTTCAAAGCTTAAATCAATAAAACTC
>CANRHJ010000054.1 GCA_947630355.1 Candidatus Gastranaerophilales bacterium
ATTGCCCGCAGAGAAGAGGCGTTTGTACAAGGGTTTACACAACAACCCCTAAGAAACCTAACTCTGCATTAAGAAAAGTAGCAAGGGTAAGATTAACGAACGGATTTGAAGTTACTTCATATATTCCGGGTATCGGACACAACCTTCAGGAACACTCTGTTGTATTAATCAGAGGCGGCAGGGTTAAGGACTTACCCGGTGTAAGATACCATATTGTCAGAGGTACTTTAGATACAGCAGGTGTCGCAAACAGAGCTAAATCAAGATCTAAATACGGCGCAAAGAGAGCAAAAAAGAAATAAGAAAGGCGATTTATAATGTCAAGACGCAGTAAACCAACAAGAAGAATACCGGCTCCCGATGCTGTTTTTAATAGCGTTGATATTGCAAGCTTTATTAACAGATTAATGAGACGCGGTAAAAAATCTGTTGCAGAAAAAATATTTTATTCAACTTTAGAAAATTTAAAAACAAAATCAAAAGATGAACCGCTTGAAATCTTTAAAAAAGCTTTAACAAATGCAACTCCACTGTTGGAAGTTAAAGCAAGAAGAATAGGCGGCTCAACATATCAGGTTCCGCTTGAAGTTAAAGCAGACAGGGGTATGGTTTTAGGTTCAACATGGCTTATTGAAGCCGCTAAAAAACGCAGCGGCAAATCAATGGTTGAAAAATTAACCAATGAATTAATGGATGCTTCTAACGGAACGGGCGCTGCTTGTAAAAAACGTGAAGATACCCATAAAATGGCTGAAGCAAATAAAGCTTTTGCTCATTACAGGTATTAATTTATTTCCGCTTTATAAAATTGAGCGGTAATGAATTTGAGGTATGTGCATTAAATTAATATTTATAAAAAGAGAACTTTAACGGTTCTCTTTTTTATTTCTTCAAAACATCCGCATTAATTTTTTGCGGAACGGGATTAAGCATATTTGAAGTTGCGCTTGATTTTGGAGCCGGTTTATACTGCGGTTTATTCCCGTTTTTGTGCGGCGGTCTATTAGCCGGTTTATTAGCCGGTTTATTCATATTATGTTTATGCGGTCGTTTGGGGGGTCCGGGCGGTACATAATTTACGGACGGCGTTAAAAAACCGTAATTTGTATATGGTAAATAACCATAACCGTAAAGAGGTCTTGCTTGAATTATTTCAAAAGAATTTACATTTTCTTCAGGTTGTTCGACTTCTTCATCTTCAACAACAATCGGGGTATATGTTTCTTCTACGCCGCCTTCGCCGCCTACCACAATTTTCTTTTCATATCCTATATTTTTTGCATCTGCTGCGCAAATGAATGAAACAAAAACTATAAATAGCAGAATAAATTTTAACTTTTTCATATTAGCATTATAGCACTACACGATTTGATTTGGAATATAACAATTCAATTTTTATATAAAAATTCACATATTATCTGTAGTTTTGAAATTGAAGAGGGATATTATAAGTTTCTTCATTATTACGGAGAGTTTTAATAACAGCTTGCAAATCATCCTTATCTTTTCCCGATACTCTAACTTGTTCGCCTTGAATGGATGCTTGTACTTTCAATTTTGTATTTTTTATATCGGCAACGATTTTTTTTGCAATATCCTGTGTTAATCCTTTTTTAAGATTGAATATTTGTCTGACATTTCCGCCAAGCGCATTTTCTATGGGCTGCGGGTCTAAAATTTTGATACTTAGATTTCTTTTTATCATTTTTGATTGCAGTATATCAATAATGTTTTTCAATTTCATTTCGTCATTTGTTGTAATTGTAACGGTTTTATCCGAATCCAAGATGACATCAGAATTTGAGCCTTTTAAGTCAAATCTTGAACCGATTTCTCTTTTGACCTGATCTACCGCATTAACAAGTTCTTGTTTGTCAAATTCCGAAACTATATCGAAGCTGCAATCTTTAGCCATAATAAACTCCTTATTTAATACTTATTTAATTATATAATACACTTATTCATTATACAAACTTTAATTAAATAACTTGTAATATAAAATCTACTTTACAAAATACGAATAAATTAATAAAATAAATATAAAAATAAAGAGAGGAGTTTTATGCAGTTAAATATAATTTACAGTATTTTGTTAAAATTTTTTCCGAAACCTGTTGCTATTGCAATAACATGTGCAATAGTTTTGGTGCCGATTATACTTGTATTTATGTTTATTTTTTTCGCCTTTGTTAATCAGTTTGAGAGTAAAGGCGTTGATAAAGAAACTGCAACTCAACTTGCTCAAACGGTATTGTTCTCTCCCCAAGATATAAAATACTACAAATCAAAAATAAATGCTGCATCAAAAGCTGCAGGGAAATTCCAATCGGGTAATGCGGAAGCTCTTGCTCTGCATTTTAGTAAGGGATTTAAAAATTCAAGAGTTGAAGGTAATAAACTTATAACAGATATAGGTGTATTGGAATTTGCTTCTAATCCGTATTCGGTAAAATATAGTAATGACAAAGGAACAGGTATAATATATTTAAGAAGAGAACGCAACGGAAAACTCCATGATTCCGGTTATTCATGGTCTTCTAAATAATAAGCAGATGATATTTAAGTAAAAAGTCCTAAGGTTTTCTTAGGACTTTTTATTGAAAAATTTTATTATTAAATTTAATTTTCTTGAGTTTCTTGAGCTTTTGCATCTTCATATTTTTTTATTATGGCAACTTCTTTATCTGCTTTTTTATCTGTATTATGAGCTCTTACCTTATTAAGAATTGAATCTGTAGCGAAACCTATGAGTCCGCCAATAACAGCAGGTCCTACAAGAAATGCTGGCACGACTGCAATTCTTACAAGTTTTTCGCGTAAATCGGGTGCAAGGAGAATTCCTTTGCTCATTTTTTCCCAAAGTTCTTTGCGACCATTAGCCGTAATGCAACCTGCTGTCATTCCGAGACCTATACCTGCTCCGATTTTTTTGTATTGTGTTGATTTTACATAACGATTTCCGTTATCCGAGTACCCGTACTTAATTGGTGAAACTGTTGTGTTCATATAAAACTCCTTTCTTTCCTTTACTTATTTTTTGTGGTTTTATAAAGTTTAATCAACCTAAAAAATTGACACAGCCTGCCCCCCCCCCAGATTGATATGTTTGTAATCCTTGTGAGAGTAAGTAAAACATGATTTAATAAAACTTAATATTTTTGTCTCTTGACATATTATAGACAAATGTCTATAATATAAATATGCTGACGGAAAAACAAAAAACATTCTTTGAAAAACTTAAAGAATTATACGGAAATGAGGTTTTGCCAAGTTTTGACATTATATCAAAAAAATTCGGATTTAAACATAAGAATTCGGTTTGGCAGTATTTTAATAAATTAAAAGAAGAAAATCTTATACAAGAAAAAAACAATCGATTTTATATAAATAAAGACCGGTTTGGCGCCATATTATTTTCATCAACGGTAAAAGCGGGCTTTGCCTCCGCAGCCGATGATTACATTGAAAAAAGAGTATCTTTGGATGAAAGCTTTAATATAAACAGTCCATCTACATTTCTGTTTACGGTATCGGGCGATTCTATGATTGATTTAGGCATCTTCGACGGAGATAAGGTAATTGTAGAAAAAACAAATACGGCAAAAAACGGAGATGTGGTAATAGCTTTCATAGACGGAGGATATACATTAAAAACTTACCGCAATAAAAACGGCAAAGTATGGTTGGAACCCGCAAACCGTAATTATCCTAATTTATACCCCAAAGAACAATTGATTATATTCGGTAAAGTACAAGGTTTAGTCAGGAAATTATAAATTATTCAAATAAATTTTATTCTTCGAAATGGCGGAGAATTCCACTCCTCCCATAAATCCTCCGCCGCAATTTTTTTAAGGATTGGTATGAAAGAAAAATTAATAGTACATGTTGACGGAAATAATTTTTTTGCAGGCTGCGAAATAATGATGAACCCTTTATTGAAAGGGAAACCTGTATGTGTACTTAGTAATAATGACGGCTGTGTTATAGCTCGTTCTAATGAGGCTAAAAAACTCGGTATCGCTATGGGAATTCCCCTGTTTATGATAAAAGACAAATTTAAAGATGTTGTATATTTGAGCGCAAATTTCGCTTTATATAACGATATTTCCCAAAGAATGATGTCTTTATTAACAAGACATTCGGATATGATTGAAATATATTCTATCGACGAAGCCTTTTTGGATTTAACGGGCTGTGAAAAAATTATAAAAATCCCCAAAGAACAAATTGCGCTGCAAATAAAACAAGAAATTGAAAAAGAAATAGGAATAGAAGTATCGGTCGGTATAGCGCCATCTAAAATGCTTGCCAAATTAGCCACTCATAAAGCTAAAAAAGGAAACGGTTATTACGTTATTGAAAAACAATTAGCAAAATATGAAATTGAAAATATTCCTACGGAAGAAATCTGGGGCGTGGGGAAAAATATAGCAAGAAGTTTAAGGAAATACGGAATATTTTATGCTCACGAAATTTTGTTAAAGGAAGATGAATTTTACAAGTATAATTATGGTAAACGAGGGATGGAATTAAAATATGAATTGATGGGGGAAAGTGTAATTCCCGTGATAACGGGCGAGGTTAAACCAAAGTCAATTCAAAGAACACGCGCGTTTAAAGAGTTTACTTCCGATAAAAATTATATCAAAACCGAATTAATGATGCATCTTCATAATGTTTGTAAAAAATTAAGAGAAAATAATCTTGAAACGTTAAACATAGCAGTAATGTTAAGGACAAAGGATTTTCGGGTATTTTATACCGAAAAAAGACTTGGATTTAAAACAAATTCGGAAATATTGCTTATAAAAGAAACGGAAGAATTGTTCCTTAAGATATTTAAAAACGATTTAATTTATCGTTCTTGCGGGGTAACTGCATACGGATTTGAGGACAAATCAAAAGAACAGTTAACCTTATTTAATAATGAAATTCAAGAGAAGAGGGAAAAAATTTCTTATTTAATAGATAAAATAGAGGATAAATACGGTAAAGGTATTGTTGCGGCAGGTACAACAGGTATAAAATCCGTTCGGGAAAAACATAAACGTGAAATGAAGTTCCGTTCTTTTTAAGTTATTTTAAAAAAAATTGTTTTTATTGGAAAGAAACATATTTACATGTTATAACGTAAAATAGGACAATGAGAATAAAGAAGTATTTAAATAAATTATTAATAATTTTGGTGATTATGACACTTTTGAACGTCAGTGTTTTGGCAGAGGTAATCAGGCTGGAGCCTGTCGAAAAAAATACGTTAAAATTGAACAATAAAGAGCCCGAAACCACAAAAAATTTGGTCTTAAATAATCGTGATAAGGTAGAAGAGTTAATAAAGATACAAAAAGAAGAAGAAATAAAAGATATTGAATTATTATGGCGTGCGACAATAGATAATAATTCACTAATAAAATTTACGATGAATAAACTTAATACGCCCGAATCACAAAGAAGGCTGCATTCCTCCATAATGGCAAAAAGCCTGTCTTCGTTGATATACGGAGCGAGTTTTATTCCTATGTTTACGGGGTCAAATGCTATGCTGCAATCGGCATCGTTTTCGGCAGGAAGGCTTGCAAATAATTTTTTAAACAAAGAATCGGCAGCAGGACAAACTCCGCCCATAACGGATACCGAACTTATTCAGCTTGCGGGTACCATAGAAGAATTACAGGAAAAAATTATTTCATCATATTATCAATATAAAGGTGCTTTAAATAAGTTAAAAGACACTCGTTCAAGGATTATATTATACAACAAGAACTATTCTGAGGCCCTGAAAAATAATGAGGTGACAGAATTGGCGGTATCATCGGCATTATACGAAGATATGCAATTACAAGAATACAAGCAAGAACAGGAAGCTAAAAAATACTACCTGTCGCTTGAACGCTTAGCAGGTAAAAAAGCCGTAGACAGTTTAATACTTTCGCAATATGCCATGAAAAATCAATTGATAAATACGGAAAAAATAAAAGTAAAATGAAAAAAAAGATAATAATAGCATTAATTTCATTAATATTTATACAAACTGCGCAAGCAAAAACATACGAGGAATTGACTTCGCCGAAAAAACCCGCATACAGGCTCGGTGTAACTTACGCGCCGGAAAAAGAATATAAAGTTACCGATTTAAAAGAAACACAAAAAGAAAAAACAGCATCGTACGAGGAAGAATATATAAAAAATTCCACCTATGCCGACAGTTCGTTAAAGGATTTATCGAATGAAATCTCAAAGTTATTAAGCTTGGAAAAACAGGATATGCTTGAACATGTTCAGATATTATGGGCGGGTGCCGCGATGCGCAGTGAAACAATAAAGTTTGCATTGTACAAATTATCAAATCCTGATGCCGATAAGCCTGATGAAACAATAGTAAAGAAAATAATAAGACCGTTATCAACGGCTTCTTCGATTGCGGGTGCAGGACTCGGTGATCCGTTTAGTGCTACTGCGGCTTTGGTCAGCGGACACTTATTGAATTCTCTTTCTTTTAACGATAAAGATTTAAACTATAAATATACAAAAGTTACAGATGCCGATATGATTGTACTTATCACTAAAGTTGATAACATGCAGAAAAAAGTTGTAGATTTATATTTTGATTATATGACATCGTATAATTTATTAAAAATGACGGAAGAAAACTTAAAAAAACGTGAAGAACGCTATAATTCCGGGATATATAAAACCCGTGAGCAGCTGCTCGTTGCGGATGCTTTTTACAGAAGTGCCATTGATAATAAATCCAAGCTTGAGTTGGAATTTTTAGAAAACAGAGCGGCTCTTGAACAGCTTGTTGGGTTAGAAGCACTTATTGAATTTGAAAAGCTGCTTATAAATAATAAATAATCATTCTATTTTTTGTTTTTTTGCTTTTTTGTTTGTTTAAGTTCGGGTGCCGATTTGATTTTTGAGTTCATTTGAATACGTTTTACAGAATGGACATCGGGAAGCGATTGAAAAGCATTAATAACCGTATTTAAATTATCAATACCGTTTACTTCAACACCTAATTCAATAATACCTATTTTTTTTGAATGATTTGTTTTAACATTTGCGTAAGTAATATTATTACCGCAGTCAGCTGCTTTTATTAAAATATCTTTAAGCATTCCTATTTTATCAACACAATTAATTCTTATAGATGTGACGTAGGTTTTATTAGGAACTTCGCTGTTCCTCCAGCTGATTTTCATTAAACGTTCTTCAGGTACGGTATCTAAAGAAGGGCAGTCAATTCGGTGGATTGAAACACCTTTTCCTCTTGTTACGACACCGACAATATGTTCACCCGGAACCGGCGTACAACATTTTGCGAAGCTGTACAACATTCCTTCCAAACCTACTATCTCATCTTTATAATGACTTTTCTTTTTGTTAGTAACATATAAATCGGAATTTTCTTCAGCCGGTTTTTTAATTTTACTTGTTACTTTGTTAAGAGTTGTTTCGCCGTTGCCTATCGCGGCAAATAAATCGTCTACGGAAATATAGTTTAAAATTTTAGCTATTTCATTAAGTTTTCCGTTTTTCAAATTTTCATCCAGAACGGCTTTAGTAATTTCTTGTTCAAGCATATTTCTGCCGGTGATGATATGTTCATCTCTGTTATGTTTCTTGAACCATTGTCTTATTTTAGATTGAGCTTGTTTTGTAACGCAGAATTTCAGCCAATGCAGCTTTGGAGCACCTGTTTTTGAAGTAAATAGTTCAACAATATCACCGTTTTTGAGTTTTGTATCAAGCTGGGCAATTCTGCCGTTTATTAAAGCTCCGGTAGTTTTATAACCGACTTCGGAGTGTATTCGAAATGCAAAGTCAATAGGAGTCGCATTTTGCGGTAAATCAATAATATCCCCCATCGGAGTAAATGCAAATACCTGATTTCCGAATAAATCCAATTTTACCTTTTCGACAAAATCGTTCGCATTTGATGCTTCTTTATCAAGCTCTATCATTTGATGCATCCAGGAAAATTTAATATCATCATCCGATGAAGCTTTAATGGAACCTGATTCCTTATACTTCCAATGCGCAGCGACACCGTATTCCGCTATTTTATGCATTTCATTCGTACGGATTTGAACTTCCAAAGGCTTCTGCTTAGGCCCGATAACCGACGTATGAAGCGATTTATAACCGTTTCCTTTGGGCATCGCTATATAATCTTTAAATCTTCCGGGTATGGGCTTAAACAGTGAATGAATTATACCCAAAACTTCGTAGCACTGGCGTTCCGTATCTACAATTACCCTTACTGCCGTTATATCATACAAATCATTAAAAGCAACGTTTAAACGTTCCATTTTTTTATAAATACTGTAATAATGTTTGGCTCTTCCCGTTATTTCGGCATTAATTTCGTTGCGTTTTAAACTGTCTGATATTTCATCAATCAACAATTTAACCGTGTTTTCACGCTCTACCTTCTTTTGAGCAACTAATTGTGCTATTTCAAAATACTTTTCGGGATTAAGATACCTTAATGACAAATCTTCAAGTTCCGCTTTTATTTTCCCGATACCAAGTCTGTTAGCCAACGGAGCAAAAATATCCAAAGTTTCCTGCGCTATTCTCACTTGTTTATTTGGTGTCATATAGTTTAGTGTACGCATATTATGCAGCCTGTCGGCAAGTTTTAAAAAGATAACTCTGACATCTTTCGCCATAGCTATAAACATTCGGCGAAAACTTTCGGCTTGACGTTCTTCTTTTGATTTAAACTGATACTTATCAAGTTTTGTAACACCTAATACAAGATTTAATACATCTTCACCAAACTCTTGTCCCAGCTGTTCGGGAGTTATTCCCGTATCTTCAATTGTATCATGTAATATTGCAGCCATAAGCGTGTGCTTATCCACTTTTAAAGTAGCCAATATCTTAGCTACCTCAACAGGGTGTATAATATATGGCTCTTCGCTTACTCTGTATTGCCCGTCGTGAAGCTTTTCCGCGAACTTGTATGCTTTATATATTTCTTGGATGTCTTCTTCGTTTCGGTTCTGCTCACGTAATATTTTTTCAAGTCCGTTAAATATATTTTCTTCTGTCATTTATTCTTCCTGATTATGACTTAATTTTACACTTTATTTCTCAAAAATTCCACAATTTTTATTTTTTTGATGCTGTTGATGTATAATACATCTTATGAATAATGAGTGCAATTACATATTAAATACCCCGCAAGGAATTATTTTAACGGTAAAACTTGTCCCGAATTCTTCAAGTAATAAAATTGTTGATTATAACGGTGAGTATATCAGAATAAAAATATCGGCACCGGCCATAGAAAATCGGGCAAATAAAGAACTTATTCAATTCTGTTCGGAGGTTTTTAATATTAATAAATCAAAAATAAAAATTGTTTCGGGTGAAAAATCAAAACTAAAAAAAGTGCTTTTCTCCGATTGTATTTCAGATGATATTACAAAAAAACTTTTGTTTGTGTTAGACTCTATTCATAAAGATAATAAATAAGGGATAAAAAATGTTAACAACAGTGTGGATTATACAAATTATAACAGCTATATTATTAATATTATTAGTTCTGCTTCATTCGCCAAAAGGTGACGGATTAGGAGCAATAGGCGGTGCCGCAAATCTGTTTTCCTCTCAAAAAAGCGCCGAAAAAGGATTAAACAGATTTACATACATCCTTTCATTAATATTCTTAATATGTTCGTTTATAACGGGTTATCATATTTTTCATTAAAATCCCGTAGAACCAAATCCGCCTTCGCCTCTTTGAGAAGCAGCAAGTTCCGTTGTTACTTCTATTTCGGCTTTTTCGACCTTCGCAATAACCATTTGCGCTATTCTGTCATCGGGTTTTATCGTATATTCTTCGTTTGATAAATTAACCAAACCTACGCAAACTTCACCTCTATAATCCGCATCTACTGTTCCTACGGCATTAATCAAAGTAATTCCGTGCTTTATTGATAGGCCTGAACGCGCTCTTATTTGAGCTTCATATTCTGTCGGAATTTCAATTTTTATGCCGGTTGGTATTAAAACTCTTTCTAACGGTTTTAGTGTTATTTCTTTGTCGATTGCGGCATATAAGTCCATTCCGGATGCACCTTGTGTCTTATATTCGGGTAAATACCTGTTATGGGATAATTTAATAACTTTCATTTTCATAAACTTTCTCCTTTTGAAACTTTTTCTGTCAGTGTATATAGCACCTGCCTGTTTGATATTGTCAGATTTTTTGATAAATTATATTCGCCCTTCATATTCATTACGTATTTCTTTATTGTTTTGTTATCATAGGTTATTTTAAATCTGTTTGTAACAATAAATTCATTGACAAAATTCAATGATAAAACGGTATCCATACAATCCAGTTCCTTCTCCAGTGTCTGCATATCCGTTATTGAACTAAATACATGACAATATGAGGTGTGAACACCGTATTTCTTAAATTCAACGGCAATTGAATTTAATGTGGGTTTCATATGTTCCATAAAATCATCAACGTAATTAAAGTCTTTGTAAACCAGAAACAGATTTTTCCGGTAATACCCTTTTTGAAGCGGCTTAGTATAATTTACATTCTCTATTAACTTCTTATTTATACGCTGCTTCCACAATTCAATTTCCTGAAAAGTGAAGTCAATATCTTCTTTTTTCCTTTTTATTTTCTTAATATTTATGAGAATTAAGAATATGAGTTTAGCATATTCAAACGGGTCGCCTACAGTTGGCATTTCGTTATCGGTCACGATGGAAGGCGCTCTTTTTAACTGTTGTGCAGCTTGTTTTTTTTGTCTTTGAAGTCTTCTTTGCCTGATAAGATTTTCTTCCTCATCCTCCAATTTTACTACTTGTTTTAACATGGAATTACTTGCAAAATCGCACAAAAATCCTATAGATACCGAAATACCTCCGATAATAGCCAATGAAAAATCAACCGATACGCCTTGCGGTGTATAAAAAACACTGACCATCTGATAAGGAATTATAAACAGCCAATTAAATAAATAAAGCCAATCAGCCTCCATACAATTCAAGAACCAGAAGGCAAAGGATAAAAAGGCATACGCAAAAAATATGAAACGAAAAATCTTTACACAAAATATCAATTGTGTAAAAGTATGAATTTCTGATGTTATATTACTTCTGCTTACCATTTA
This sequence comes from Candidatus Gastranaerophilales bacterium, assembly GCA_947630355.1. Lineage (GTDB taxonomy): Bacteria > Cyanobacteriota > Vampirovibrionia > Gastranaerophilales > Gastranaerophilaceae > Avigastranaerophilus. The sequence goes on from CANRHJ010000054.1 coordinate 11,151, forward strand.
TCCTAATATTATATTATCAATTAACCTCGTTTTTCCCACTCTCACGGCAATTGCCGTTAATGTGTTTTTTGAAACTTTATCCGTTTTTTTAAAGGTCTCAAAATCTCTGTATTCTATATACTCCAATTCAATATCCTTATCTAATGTACTTATCACGGTATCCGTTAAAATGCTTGTATCGGTAATCCCTTGTTTAACAAGATTTTCAACAGCTTTTAATGATTTATAAA